>JAYVRH010000208.1:0-6836 GCA_043776495.1 Cyclobacteriaceae bacterium | reverse complement strand
AAGCCCTACCGCCTGAGTCAAAATGTTCTGAAACCAGCCCTTAAAAGGGCGAGATAAAAATTACGCGATTGGACTCGGATCATCAAAATCACGGCAGATCGCTTTAATGCCACCTGAAGTCCGGGGTTACACTTTCTGTTCTAAATATCTGTGCTCATAATTTAAACCATCGGCAATTTGTAGCCATTATTGTACTTCGCTGCCATAAGTGGGTTTGCCTTCTCTTCATTGAACTTTGATTTCAAAGAATCCCAGCTTACTTTCTGTCCGGCTTTGTAAGATATGTTACCCATTTGGCAAACAGTGGCCACGTGCGCACCGTCCTGAATCGAGCAATGCAGATCATTCATCTTGCGCGACTTGACCACATTGATAAAATTCTGGGTATGGAGGTCGAGGCCGCTTCCTTTATTCTTTTGAACGGGCATTGATTCCATCCGGTTCTCATCACCGATTATTTCCCATCCACTGCGATCAAGCACGAGGGTACCATTGTTGCCAATGTAACTCATGCCATGGTTACGTCCGTAATTTCCGTTGCTGATTCCTTGAGCATGTTCCCAGATCATGTTGTAGCCATCAAATTCATAAATGGCTGCCAATGTATCGGGTGTTTCTTCAGGACCTTGCGGGTTGGCAAATTTTCCACCACTTGCGGTGACTGATTTTGGGAATTTCGCATCCATGCCGAGCAACGCATAGTCAATGAGATGAACACCCCAATCGGTCATCAGACCACCGGCATAATCCCAGAACCAGCGGAAATTAAAGTGAAACCGGTTGGGATTGAAGGGTCGCATGGTGGCAGGTCCGAGCCACATATCATAATGAACACCATCTGGCGCCGGGCCGTCTGGCTTTGTGTCAATATTTTTCATCCATCCCTGATAGGCCCAGGCTTTCACAGTCCTGATCCTTCCAAGTTTTCCTGTCTTTATATAATCAAGGGCATCCACCATGTGTGGCTGACTTCTTTGCCATTGACCTACCTGTACGGCGCGACTATATTTCACCTGTGCAGCTACCATTGTATTGCATTCTTGAATGGAGTTGCCGCAAGGCTTTTCAACGTAGACATCCTTGCCGGCCTGGCATGCTTCCACCATCTGAAGGCAATGCCAATGGTCCGGAGTCCCGATGATGACAACATCTATATCTTTGTTTTCCAGAAGCTTCCTGTAATCAACATAGGTGGTAACCTTTATTCCAGCTTTGGCAAGCTCGAATTTCCTCCAGTTGAGTACGTTCTCGTCAACATCGCATATCGCAACCACTTGCGTGTCAGGGATTTTCATCATGGAATTAAGGTCAGCCCACCCCATGCCGCTGATGCCGATGACACCAAGATTAATTTTTCCATTGGCACCAACTCTTCTTTTCGCCATCGCCATGGACTCCCATGGAACAAGCGAGCTGAGTCCAAGTCCCGCAAGGGCATAAGAAGATGATTTTAGAAAGCTTCTGCGATCGTTATTCATAAGTTCGAATTTTAGATTACCAAGATCGCAGAATTATCCCGCAATACAAATCAATTTTCCGGAGCAGGTCTGAAAGGTTTCCAGGAGGACCCTTGTGAATGCGTATCGATTGTTGCATTACCAACAGATTTTTTTCACACCCTTTTTTATGGCAGATTTGGTAAGAAGTTCGAATTTTGCTGAGAATATTACTTGCCATGAGAAAAATAAGTCTGGTACTAATCATTCTCATCCCTTTCTCCCTCAAAATCAACGGGCAGGAGAAAAAGAAACCAACGGCAGCATACTATTTTGAAAAGGGTGAAAAGTCACTGGAAAAAAAAGAATATATAACTGCCCAGGCACATTTCACAGAGTGTCTCAGGCTCGATCCGTATTTTGCTGAAGCTTATCGCGCCCGGGCCATGGTGCGCGAACACCTTGGAGAAAAGGCCAAAGCACTGACCGATTACAATGTCTATGTTGATCTAAAGCCAAACGATGTGGAGGCCTTCTTCAGCAGGGCCGTCCTTCGATTTGAGGCAGCCCAATATCTTCCAGCTCGACAAGATTTCTTGCAACTTCTTACCATGCCGACAGGTGAAACCAACACGGTCTATTTTAGCCAGGAGAAATATAAAGACTCGGAGGCCAAGATTTTTACGGCCCAAGGTACTGGGAAGGATTATATCTACAATTATCTGGGATTGATTGAAATCAAGATCAAGCGTTATGACAAAGCCATTGCCTGGCTTGACTCAGCGATCAAACTTGCTCCTGATAATGGAAGCTATTGGATCAACCGCGGTACGGCCCGAATGGGTAACGTGGAAAAAGCAGCCGCTGCGGCCGACTTTGAGCAAGCACTCAAATTGGAGCCGGATAACAGTTTGGCTTTGCACAACCTCGCCACCATGAAATCGGCCGCTGGCGAAAGTGATTCTTCTGAAAAGCTCCTCAGCGAAGCGATAGAAAAAAATAGGAACATGCCCTACCCCCGTGCCGAACGGGCTTACCAGCGCTTCCAAAAAAATGACTTGAAGGGGGCACTGGAAGATTATGACGAAGTGATCAAGTTGGAACCTAAGGACGAAGAGAATTACATCGACCGTGGGCTGGTGAAGGAGAAGATGAAAGACCTCCCTGGGGCGCTCAAAGATTTTTCAATGGCAATAGAACTAAACGAGAAAAATGAAAAGGCCTGGCTCAGCCGTGGAAACATTATGTCAAAGCTTAACCGTCAAAAAGAGGCAATCGAAGATTATACCGTCGCCATTGCCCTTCAGCCCAACTATTCACTGGCCTATTACAACCGGGCCATTGCCTGCCAAAGAGCAGGGATGATGAAAGAAGCATGTGCGAATTTGAAGACTGCTGAAAAGTTGGGGATAAAGGCGGACCTCAAAATCAAAGATAAAATCTGCAAGTGAATCAAGTAAACCTGCAGTAAAAGACATTGCAAATCTTCTTACTTACTTTACTGAAAACCTAATCTCATTGTCGGAACAGGAACTAATTGAACGGCTTCTAAAGAATGACCCTGTTGCATTCAAACAATTGATCGACGAGCAGAAAGGGAGGGCATTTAATACATCTCTGGGCATCCTTCAAAATTCGGCGGAAGCGGAAGACATCACACAAGAAGTTTTCATAGAAGTTTTTGAATCCCTCAAGAATTTTAAGGGAGACTCAAAACTGTCCACCTGGATTTATCGCATCACCATCACCAAATCCCTGGAAGCCATCAGAAGAAGGAAGCGCAAGAAAAGATTCGGGTACATAACGAGGCTCTTCCAAAATGAATCCAACACTCCCGAAGTTCTTGTTCCAGACTTTGTCCACCCAGGTGTTTTGCTGGAGAATAAAGAGAAAGCGACCCTGCTATTCAAGGCCATCGACTCACTCCCGGAAAATCAAAAAATCGCCTTCACACTCCACAAAATTGAAGACATGAGCTATGAGGAGATTGCCGAAACCATGCAGGTATCCTTGTCTGCAGTAGAATCGCTCATCCACAGGGCAAAAATCAACCTTCGAAAGAAATTAGTCTCATTAATGCCTTGAAGCCGCAAGTTTTTAAACTAAATGACATCTTACCTCCAATGGAAGCCCAAGACAGAAAATTAGAAGAAATTCTAAACAGCCTGGATGGCATAAAAAAACCGGCGGTCAACCCTTTCCTCTTTGAAAAGATCAAACTGCGAATGGAGTTGCGGGGTGAAGAAATGCCAAAAACCGTTGTCACTAAATGGGCGATAGCGCTCACCATGATAGTGATGCTGAATTTGTTCACTTGGGTTCAGCTGAATACCAGGAATGTTGATGCTGCTGACGACCTGCAGATATTGGCCACTGAGTACGGCTTCAATAGTGTGAGTTATAAATATTAGCGAAGTCCATATGAGTAATTTCTTCAAGCCTCGTTTCCAGCTACTCCTAATTTTTATTCTGGTTTTATTAAACCTTGGGACACTCACTTTCATGTGGCTCAACCGCCCTCCGATGCCCGGTCGACCAGGCGGCCAAGGGGAAAATGCTGGAGAATTTCTGATCGAGAAAGTAGGATTTAATCCTGATCAACGCGAGGAATATAGTAAGATGAGGGAAGATCATCGGCATTCCGCCCACTCGATAGAGGACAGTATAAGGTTCTACAAAAATTCCCTTTTTAAAAATTTAGCGAAAGGAGATCAATCGGAAGCTGAGCGCATTTCAGAAAATATTGGCCGTCTCCATCAAAAAATGGAGATCACCACCTTCAAGCATTTTGTCACGGTTAGAAATCTATGCACGTCAGAGCAGGCTCCAAAATTTGATGCTGTCATTGAAGAGGTCCTGAAAATGATGGCGCCACCATCGGGACCACCCAGGAGAAGACAATAATCATTAACAAGCCCGCAAGTTTTTCAATAATTCAACATCTTAGAATAAAGGAATGAAATTCTCATCACGAAATATTCTTTGCGTTCTTGCCCTTCTCACAGGAATGGGATCATGCTCACTTCGTGAAACGGATACACTTCCATTTTTTAATAGCGCAGACTTTAGCCCTGAATGGATTTCAATAGACTCCCCTGACTATAAAAAGATCCATTCAATCCCTGAATTCTCATTCGTAAACCAGAACGGTGACACTGTTAGTAAAAAAACCATTGATGGAAAAATTGTCGTGGCTGATTTCTTTTTCACCTCCTGCCCTGGAATCTGTCCACGATTAACCAAAAATATGGGGAAAATCCAGTCGGCCTTTATAGATGATAGGTATGTCACATTGCTTTCTCATTCCGTAACACCGGACATCGATAGCATTCCACGATTAAAGGAGTATGCCATCGATCATCACGTTCTCAGCGGCCAATGGCACCTGCTGACAGGCGACCGCAAAGAAATCTACACCATCGCCAGAGAAGGATACTTCGCAGACGAAGAGGCGGGTATTAAAAAAAGCGACAACGAATTCCTTCACACAGAAAACTTTATTCTCATCGATGCCCAACAAAGAATCCGTGGAGTATATAACGGAACCAATCCAGCAGAGGTCGAGCGACTGATAGAGGATATTAAAGTTCTAAAAAAAGAAACGGTAGATGAAAATTCTTAAACACAATCTGCTATTACTTTTTGCGCTTTGGGTGCTCAGTTGCACCCCCACACAAGACGAAGAACCAATCTCTTTGGATCTGAATGATACACAATTGCAACAGCAGGGAAAATACTTGATGTATCAGGCAAAGCCATTTGATGGAATCATAATAGAAACGCATGCCAATGGTGGGCCCAAAAGTCAGGCTTACTACAAAGACGGTATGCAACACGGCAAATTCATAAGCTGGTATCAGGATGGGAAGAAGGAATCAGAACGCTATTATGAGCAGGGTGAAAAGGAAGGCCTCCATTTCAGCTGGTGGCCCAATGGTCATCTTCGTTTCGAATATCAATTTACGGCAGGGTTGTACCATGGCACCTTCAAGGAGTGGTATGAAAACGGTAAACCACTGCATGTGTTTGAGTACAACCATGGGAATGAAGTGAGGGCAATAGGCTGGCGGGACAATGGAAAGACCTACATCAACTTCGCAGTCAGGAACGGAAAGAAATATGGACTCACCAATGCCCGACTTTGCTACTCGCTTAAAGATGAACAAGGAATTTATCAAACATCAAATCAATAATTTATGAACTTATTCAAATCACTTCTCTTCATTGCTTTTGCGGGACTCTCTTCCTCGTGTTCCAAAAGTGATCCATCTCCTACGACTACAACGGCGACAACAACCACGACCAATACTACCTTGCCGGATGTATTTTCAAAGAAGTTCGCGCCAGCCGTGACGGTGTATGTAGATGGCACTTTCATCGTCCTCAAGAGCACAGCCATCCCCAATCATAAAAGTCCTTACTTCAGCAAGACAGACAGCCGCTACGAAGCCTATAACGGAACGAATACAAGCTTCGCAATCAATCCCAATTCAATCTCAACTCAAAGTCTTACCTTTAAAATTCCACTCAACCCAGGCGAGTCAAGCTCCAAGACATCTACTTCGCTGGGGCCCATGGGGATTGCATTGAATGGCGTTCCGCTCTTTAATCAATTCGCCGGACCCAACCAACCTCTGACAAGCGAAATCAATTCCTTTGATCAATATAATGGTCACCCTCAGCAAACAGGCCAATATCATTATCATGTAGAACCGCTCTACATCACCGGTACCAGCACCAAAAGTTCACTCATCGGTTACTTGCTGGATGGCTTCCCGGTATATGGCCCGTCTGAAAATGGAAAGACACTGAGCAGTGCCGATCTCGACACGTATCATGGACATACTTCTGTAACGGATGACTATCCAAAAGGGATCTTTCACTATCATATTACCGCTGATTCACCCTACATCAATGGTGGAAAATTCTTTGGCACAAGCGGGACTGTGACGCAATAGAACCTAAATCAAATCAGGCCTGAGACGAATGAACACGGGTTCCCGATACATTTTATCGGCTGTGAGCATGGAGTAACTGACCTCGGCGACAAGCTTGGGGTCAATCCATTCCGTCACCTTCTCATCAGATACTTTTCCACCCTTTAACAATGGCTTCTTAGTCTGCCTTTGCTTTTGAAGTTCTCCGAGAACTTCTTTCATCATAGCATCATCAAAACCGGTCCCAACCTTTCCTCTATAATAAAGTTCGCCATTCACTCTTTCTGCTATCTGAAGCGACCCGAACGTCTGACTTCGGTTTCCTTTTCCTGGAGTATAACCAATCAATACACACTCGGCTGTTTGCCGGACTTTGATCTTCAGCCAAAGATCGCTTCGCCTTCCAGGTAGGTACTTTCCATCTTTCTTCTTTGCCATGATCCCCTCGAGCGAATGTTCACGC
>JAYVRH010000207.1:0-6838 GCA_043776495.1 Cyclobacteriaceae bacterium | reverse complement strand
CTCGCCAATTCAGGATCCCATCCCTGAAACTTAAAGGCGGTCCACAAGTTTTGCCCCTGGGCGTACACTCTCACATTTCTGAGCTTCGCCCTTGACATCCATTTGGTCGGGAGATTGTAAGAAAGTGATACATTCCTAAGTCGTAGGAAAGAACCATTTTCAATGTTCCGACTTGTCTGGGCCTGGTATGGATCGCTTGTCAACCCGGAGGTCGTTTGAATACGTGGGACATCGGTAATATCTCCAGGTTGTTTCCACGCTCTTAATATAGAAACAGCAAGATTATCTGCATAGTATGTTGGGTTCTCCACATTTGTGCGATCGTTGTTATAAACCTTATTGCCTTGTACATAGGAGAAAAATATAGTAAGGTCGACGCCCTTATAACTAAAAGAATTCGAGAAACCTCCGAAGATTGGGGCGAATCGGGTGCCATAGGGAACAAGGTCATCGGATGAAAACTGGTTGGTCAAGGATCCGTCTTTCTTGCGATAGAGGGCATCTCCGTTAGCGGAATTTACACCGGCATAGGGTACTACGTAATTTGTGGCTGCTGGGTAGCCCACCTTTACGATGGTCAGGCCGCTAATAATTTCATCACCATCCACCAATTTAAGAATTTCATTTTTGTTGTAAGTGAAATTGGCATTGATGTTCCAGGCAAAGCCATGGGTTTTCAGAATATTTGCGGTGATGTCAATTTCGATACCCCGGTTGCGCATTTGTCCCACATTCTGAGTAATAGATGAAAATCCGCTGGTGCGTGAAAGTTGAGTTGGCAACAGCATATTGAGGGTCGTATTTTCATAGAGTTCAACAGTGCCAGAGATGCGATTCTTAAAAGCCGAATACTCAATCCCGGTATTGATGGAGCGGACCGTCTCCCACCCAAGGTTAGGGTTCTCTGGCTGTGCTTGTACAATCCCCGCACTGCCATCATAGCTCGCACCCTGGCTGAACAAAGAGAGTGAGCCAAAATCTCCGATGCCACTTTGATTCCCTGACGTTCCCACGTTGGCATAAATTTTCAGGAAACCAACCTTGCTTGTAAAGTTTTGAAAGAATGCCTCATCGCTTATTTTCCAATTCAATCCAATGCTGTAGAAGTTTGCAGAACGGTTGGCTTTGCCAAACCTGGAAGAGGCGTCTCCGCGAAAACCTGCTTTGGCAAAATATTTCTTCTTATATCCGTAATTAGCTTCTCCGAACAAAGATTGTAACGCCGACTCCGTATTAGATCCTCCCAAGGCTGGCAGATACGTATTGCTTATTGTGATGCCACCATCATTTTTCAGGTTGCCGGCCAGTCCATATCCCGTGAAGCTGAAGCCTTGATTCTGATTGTACACCAATTCATGATACACCGAGGCAACCAATTCATGATCATCTTTGATGGTCGTTCGGTAGTTGACGGAGGTTGTACCCACAAAATTTACATTATAAGAGCTGCCGCGGGACTGACTTCCGCTCTGCCCCGGAGTCTGCTGACCTGTGTAGGTCGACTTGTCGTAATATTGATCGGTGGTGCGTTGCGTATAATCTGTGCCCCATGAAGTCTTGATGGACAATCCCTCTACCGAGGGCAAAAAGTATTCCGCATAGGCATTGATGATGCCTTTTACATCGGAAAATCTTCGGTGGTTCTCCAATAACTCTTGAAGCGCATTCGGCTGCCCCGATCTGATTTTTGTATAGTCACCGTTGTCATCATAAGGTTTTTCGTAAGGATTGGACCATCGCACCGCATTGAGGGGTGAGCCTATATAGGAATTTCCCTCAAAAGTATTTTGGTTTTTTGAATAGCCCAATGTTGTGTTCATCCCCACCCGGAAATGATTGGCTTCGTGCTGAAGGTTAAACTTGGCGGTGTAGCGCTTTAAGCCGGTATTTCGAACGGTACCCTCCTGATCGGTATAGTTTCCGGAGATAAAAAAAGTAGTCTTATCATTTCCTCCCTGAACGCTCAGGTCATGTTGCGCGGTATGCGCGGTGGTAAACAACGTGTTTTGCCAATTGGTATTGATTTGTTTCAAACGGGTGATCTCCTCGCTGGTACTGTTGCTAAGGGTAGTACCACCGGTCTGAAGTTCAAACTCTATTTTTTGAGCTGAGTTCATTACTTGAAGCCGGTTCTGGGGGGCGTAGGAAATTCCATACTGAAAATTATAGTTTACTTGTGTCTCACCGGCCTTTCCCTTTTTTGTGGTAATCACCACCACCCCGTTGGCTCCCCGCGAACCATACAGGGCGGCAGCGGTTGCATCTTTTAATACAGTAATGCTTTCAAAGTCATTAGGATTTAGTGTATTAAAAACACCAGAGGCGATTGGCACGCCATCAAGCACATAGAGTGGTCCGTTCGACCCGCTCAGAGACTTTATTCCCCGGATGATGACACTCGCGGATGAACCGGGCTGACCCGAGCCACCGGATACCAACATACCAGGTACCCTTCCCTGCAGCACCTGGTCGAAAGATGCAATGGGAACATTTTGAATTTTGTCAGATTTTACGACTGCCACCGACCCGGGCAACGCTCTTCTATTTTCTTCACGATAGCCCGTCACCACGATTTCTTCCAACTCCTTAAGATCTGGCTTCATCACAATATCAACGGTGCTCCGTGCTCCTACTTTGAATTCCTGAGTCTCAAAACCAATGAATGAGAAAATAAGGGTGACGTCTCCCTCAGGCACCGTTAGGCGATAGAAGCCTGATATATCGGTTACCGTACCTGAGTTGGTTCCTTTCACCACAATATTGATCCCGGGCATGGGCAGTCCGTCTTCCTCTGAAACCACCTTGCCAGAAATGCTAATCTGCTGAGCTACCGATTCGGCAACACTAACACTAAAGAGAAGAAAAAATAAAATGACGTAACTGCCTACCTTCATCTCTGTATGTTCAACTAATTGCAAGTAACTTCTTTCATCGAATTAATTTTAAAAATAGCAAATTATTGCAACGAAATACCCTCTGCCAACGATGAATACCCAAGTTTGGGTGGGCGAAAATGTAATCATTGGTTCATCGCACGACACGAAATTCAATTCGGCGATTCACTTGCCTGTTATCTTCGGTGTCATTTGGCCTAAGCGGTTTTCCTGCCCCATAACCCTTTTGAATTAAACGGTTTGCTTCAACGCCATGGGCGGCCAGATAAGTGGCAACCGATTGTGCCCTTTTTTGAGAAAGTTGAAGATTATAGGCAGGAGCTCCCACATTATCTGTGTGCCCGCTGATCTCCACCCGTATTGTTGGATTCTCGTTGAGAAACCGCATGACCTTGTCCAATTCAGTGATGGACTTCTCTTTGATTTCATATTTATTTAAGTCGAAAAAAATGTTGTTCAGTACGCCCGAAGCCCCCATCTCAACCGGATTTAGGAAAACATCAAGTGCCACCGGTACTAAATTCTCCTGGACTTCATAATTAAAATTCAGGCTTTGAAAAAGATAACCCGTCTTGCTTACATAAAGGGCGTATTCAGCTCCTTGGGTAAGCACCATCAAATATTCTCCGGTTAACGAGTCTGACCATACGAAAGAGGTCAATTCGTTTTTATTAATATTTAACAATTCAACACGCGCCCTCAAAGGGAGACCGGTCTTCTTGTTGCGCACAATCCCCTTTACATAATTGCTTTTATAGCGGAGTTGTAATTCCTCCGGAACAGTGATTTCAAAAATCTTTGAGGAATTGGTTTTCTGATTGTCCTCGTGAGAGTAAAACCCATGTTGCCCATCGGCGGTGATGAAAAGTGAAAACTGATCTTCATGGTTATTGACCGGGAAACCAAAGTTGACAGGCTCAGTCCATTTTGCACTTTCACGTTCACTCCGATAAATATCATAACCACCAAAACCAGGTTTGCCATTAGAAGCCAAAAATAAAGTGCGACCATTGGCATGAATAAAAGGCGAAATCTCTTCATAGGGTGTGTTCACTTGATTGCCGAGATTTTCTGCTTTCGTCCATTTTCGTTCATCCAATTTGTAGGAGACATAGATGTCCTTATTCCCTTGACCTCCTCGACGGTCGGAGACGAAAAATAACATTCTGCCATCGGACGATAGTGATGGCTGCGACTCCCACGCCGGTGAATTAATTTCGGGGCCGAGGTTTACAGGCCTGGTCCATTCATTGCCAATTTTCCAGCTTTCAAAAAGATCACAGCTGCCAAAGCCTCTTCTGCCAATGCAGGAAGTAAAAATCAGTTGTCGCCCATCGGCGGATATAGTACTGGTTCCTTCATTCAAACGAGAGTTGATGTTAGGTGAAATTGAAACTGGCTTCATCCACTTCCCATGCTCATCTTTTCTACTTGTGACCAGGTCCTCATCATCGTCTTGCCCTTCTCCCACGCGACGGGTGAAAATTAGCTCTTGCTCATCGGCAGTCAGTACAGGGAAGTATTGCATCGCAAAGGCATTGACCGTGTCAGTTAACTGATGAGGCTGAAATTGCGACACAGTCTTTCTGTTGCGAAGGGCATACTGTGCGTTTCGTTTCCATAAAGTGGCCTGTTCTATTTTTGGTTTATTTAGGATTTCAGATTCCAAATAACGATCCAGGAACTGAAGTGCCTTTTCATATTCCCCCTGCAACAAATAATTTTCTCCCAACTCAAGAAAATAGGCCTTCTGCTTCTTAGGATCTGTATTCAGACTTAATCCTTTAAGATACTTTTCGTCGGATGTTGGATAGTTTCCAACAGCTTTATAAATCAACGCTTGCCGAAAGTATGCCTCCGAAAAATTCTTGTCTTTCTCGATTGCCTGGTTTAGGAGATCAAGCGCCTCCCGGTATTGCCCACGAACCCTGAAGTTATCCGCTTCGTTATAGTAATCAATGGCCTTCTTATTTTTGGTACTTAAGGTTGGTTGCGCCTTCAAGGAAAACACTGACAGCACCAATAAAAAAATAATTCCTTGCTTCATTCTCGCGAAGATAACATCGTTTGGTATAACGACTTTATGTGTTGTTCATGTATTTGTGACCACAAAAGAGTTGGCATAAAAGTTACGGAATTCCCATGTACTTATGCATTTGTAAAGAAATCCGCCATTGAGGATTGGCCTTGGCATACGTGATCATCAGCGGGAGCATTTCCTTCTCTTTAGACCATTCTGGCTGCAGGAACAATTTACAAGACGCAGAGACCTTTAAAGCTTCTTTCTCAGCCCATAAAAAGTCGCTTTTATTAAACACAATCACTTTCAATTCATTTGCCTTTGCATAAACCATTTTATGAGGCGGTTTGAATTTCTTAGGTGAAAGGCATACCCAATCCCAACTGCCTGTCAGCGGATAGGCGCCTGACGTTTCAATGTGTGTTCGAATTCCATTCGCCCTAAGTTTCTCTGTGAGTGACGCAAGGTCATACATCGCCGGCTCACCGCCGGTGACGACCGCCATCGTTGCTCCTGATTTCTTTGCTCTTAAGACCATTTCTTCTATCGGCATCTTTGGATGTGCTTCAACAGGCCATGAATCCTTTACATCGCACCACACGCATCCCACATCACATCCACCGAGCCTAATAAAATAAGCGGCATATCCCTGAAAATAACCTTCGCCCTGGATGGTATAAAAATCCTCCATGAGAGGAAGTGCACCCGGAGTTTCAAGTTTAGAGTTTGATGTTTGAGGTTTCAAGCTTCGAATTTCAAGTTTCAAATTTCAGGCATTAACCCATTCTTGAGACTTCAAACGATTAAGGATGTCGAAATTCTGTTGCGCGCAAGGTATTCAACAGCAGCGAGGCGATCGTCATGGGGCCTACACCACCGGGGACCGGCGTGATGAAAGAACATTTGGGCGCCACATTCTTAAAATCCACATCGCCTTTAATGCTAAACCCGTTGGGCTTAGAAGGGTCCATCACTTTGGTGGTACCAATATCAATCACGACTGCTCCCTCCTTCACCATGTTGGCAGTCACCAGGCCAGGCTTCCCAACTGCCACGAATAAAATATCCGCCTCTCGGGTGAATTTTTCAAGACCTACCGTGTACTTGTGGCATATGGTAACGGTCGCATGACCTTGCTCCACAAGCATCATGCTCAAGGGAGCACCGGCTATGCGGCTCGCTCCCACTACGACACAATTTTTTCCTTCTGTTTGAATGTTGTACCTCCGAAGCAATTCCAGCACACCATAGGGAGTGGCAGGCATGAGCAGCGGCACTTTAGATATGATGCTTCCAAAATTTCGATTGGTGAAGCCATCCACATCCTTATCTGGCCGAATCTTATCGGTGATTCTCTCCACAGAAATGTGAGGTGGGAGTGGCAGCTGAACGATAAAGCCATCTACGTCGTCGTCATTATTGACATGGGTAATGTGCTTGCTTAACTTCTCTTCCGAGATGGTATCCGCAAAGCGCATCATCGTGTAATGATACCCGGCATCTTTGCAGGCCTTCACTTTATGATCAACATACGTTTGACTCGCGCCATCGTCGCCCACCAAAATAAATGCGAGGTGAGGAATTTTCTTTCCAGCCAGTTTTCGCTCGGTTACTTTCTGTGCGATCTCAAGTTTGATCTCACCGGCAATCTTACGGCCATCGATAATATTATAAGTGGTGGTGACCCCCATTATTTTTTCAGCTTGTTCTTGATAATGATTGCACTGAGTTTTTTCTCTAGCGAGTCAATCCTTTTGAACTGTTTTTCCAGCAATGCTCTAAACACCCGCTCCTTCCTTTCAGTCTTAACTATTTCCCGTTGCTCCTTTACTTTCTGACGCTTCAATTCTGCATCTTCGCGTTTCCTTATATTACGTAACCTTACTAGTAAGTTGCTGATTTTCTTTGACCTTAATTTCATAAA
>JAYVRH010000206.1:0-2122 GCA_043776495.1 Cyclobacteriaceae bacterium | reverse complement strand
CGATGTTGATAAAGGAAGTGGCTGGAGGAACGATCTCCTCCGAGGTAGTGGATATCTATCCAAATAAAATCGAAAACCGACGCATCATCGTAAAAGATAAAAACGTAAATCGATTGATCGGAAAGGTGATCTCAAGGGAAGTCATTTTTTCCATTCTCAAAAGGCTTGACATTGTCGTGATCAATAAAACATCAGAAGAATATGTAGTATCCGTTCCTCCTTACCGGGTAGATGTGGTACAGGAGGCTGACGTGGTGGAAGAAATTCTGAGGATTTACGGTTTCAACAACATACCGTTGTCGGAAAATGCTGGCACTGATTTTCTAGCGGCCTTTCCGGATCAGGATATCAATAAGTTTAAGAGAACCATTGGTGAAATGCTTGCATCCAATGGCTTTTATGAAATCCTGACCAATTCTTTGACGACCGCTTCTTATCATGAAAAGCATTCTTTGTCATTCTATGGGAAACCAGTTGAAATTCTTAATAAACTAAGCGAAGAACAAGGCATACTTCGCCAAACAATGCTATTTACAGGCCTGGAAGCCTGCGCTTATAACTTTAATCGAAAACAAAAAGAAATCAAGTTTTACGAATTCGGAAAGACCTACCACCAGGAACAAGGAGCCTATGTTGAAAAGGAGCGGCTTGCCTTGTATATGGGGGGAAATATGGAAGCGGAAAACTGGCAACACAAGACAAAGGTTATAAGCTATCATGACCTGGCTCAGCATACGGTGCAAATCCTGGAGAAATGTGCCATTCGAGGAGTCGAGCAACGAAAGCTGGACGACCCGCTCTTCGAGTATGGTTTAGAATTTCTTGCAAACGGTAAAGAAATAGGGAGGGTTGGCAAAGTAAAATCGGCGTTGGTAAAAGATTTGGGCATACGACAAGAAATCTTTTATGCAGATCTTGACACACACTTGCTTTTCCAATCAGCAAACCCTAAGTTCGATGTGAAGGAAGTGCCCAAGTTCCCGGAGGTAAAAAGAGATCTATCGCTGGTGCTTGATAAGCACGTGACTTTTGATGAAATTCGGAAGTTGGTGGTAGCCTCGGAGAAGAAATTAATCAAGGAGGTGACGGCCTTCGATGTGTATGAGGGAGATAATATTCCTGAAGGCAAAAAAGCTTATGCTCTGGGATTTACGCTCCTGGATGAGACCAAAACGCTGACGGATGAGGAGATTGAAAAAACGATGAATAAACTAATGACCGAGTTTGAAAGTAAACTCGGCGCAGTCATAAGAAAATAACCCCAATACCCCTATTACCATGGACCAAGACGTACTTAAAGTGAACCTCAATGGGCTGGAGCGCAAACTGGTTGTGTTGTTAAATGAGCATAAAGGCCTAAAACAGGAAGTTACTGGCCTTAAATCAGAGAATTCAGAGCTTAGGCTGCACCTTCGACAGAGGGAAGAGCAGTTGGGAAGTTTTAAAAATCAGATTAAAATCACTAAGATTGTAGATAATATTCACCCGGAAGACGGAAGTGTTTCGGAGTTAAGGAAGACAGTGGATGACTACATCCGTGAGATTGACAAATGCATCGCTCACTTAAGCCGATAAGCAAACTGTAGATGGAAGAACTTTCTATAAAGATCAAAATAGCAGACCGCGAGTACCCCATGAAGGTAAAACGCCACGAAGAAGAGCGGGTGCGTGCTGCGGGCAAACTGATCAACGAAAAACTGAAATCATACCGCGAGCAATTCGGCCTTGACGATAAACAAGACCTGTTGGCTATGACCGCTTTCGACTGCCTCGTTGAAAAACTGGCCAGCGAAGAAAGTACTCATGCCATCGACGCCTCAGTAGTGGAAAAAGTAACCCACCTGAATCAATTGGTCTCGCAAGCAATCGTCTGATCTTCCCCTCTGATATTCTTCTGTTAACGGACCCTGTGGTACAGGGCACTTTTTAACGTTAACGATATGAATGAAATAAACATCCTCGTAGTTGGATTGATCAGCCTGACGCTGACGGTCATCCTAAGCATTCTGATTGGCAGTTTTCTGTATTCCAGAAAAATCAAACGGAACAAGAATATCAATGAAGAAAAAGCCAAACTGATTCTGCGGGAAGCCGAACTTCAGGCAGAAAACCTCAAGAAAGA
>JAYVRH010000205.1:0-6852 GCA_043776495.1 Cyclobacteriaceae bacterium | reverse complement strand
GTTGTATCCGGAGAAATAGCAACTACGGTGAGAAACTCATGGTGACTTGAGCAGATATTTCGGCTATGGATAGGAGCTAAGAAATTATCACTATTCTTTTATTATTCAATAATAATGTGACGTATTCATCACTTTAAGATTCTATTGCTTAGACTCATGAGATTTCTCCCATTCCTACTAGCAATTATTTTGCTGGCAAGTTGTTCAACCAACAAAGAAAATCTTCCGCCAGCGAGCGGGATGCCAGGTAATATCTTTTTGATTATGGATTCCCTTCAGTGGAGAGGGCCCTTGGGCAGAACACTGGACTCACTCTTCAATGCAGACATGCCTGGATTGCCCCGCAAAGAAGCAATCTTTAAAATGCGATGGATCAATCCGAAGAAATTCAACTTTGTGCTAAAGCAAAGTCGCAATTTGGTTTTTGTCATGACATTGGACCAAAATACGCGTGGGTCACAAATCGTTAGAAAACTCTTTACGCCGCAGTCCATTGAAAAAATCAAGATCACCCCAAATCAGTTTGTCACCACGGATATGAACGTTTTCGCAAAGGGACAAGAAGTGATGTACTTGTATGGAAAGGATCAGAGCACATTGATAAAAAATATTAGAACCGGTGGCACTCGACTGGTAGATTTTTTTGATCAGAAAGAACGCTCCCGTACAACGCAAACATTGTTTAAATCAGGACAAGTGAAAGGCATTAGTGAGGTGCTTGGCAGGGATTATAAATGCGATATTAAAATTCCATTTGGTTTTAAACTCGCAGAGAAAAAGCCGGACTTTGTGTGGATTCGGCAAATTAACTCAAGAGATGATAAAGATATATTCATTGCGCGAAAGGCATACACAACGCTGGCTGACTTTAAGAAAGAAAGCCTCATCAACTTCCGGGACGATATCTGTAGAAAATATTTATTTGAAGATCCTGAGCAGCCAGATACCTATCTGCTAACCGAAACCAACGTGCCATTCATTCCAGTTACCGCCGATACACTGAATTTCAACGGACACTTTGCCATCAGATTGCGTGGCATCTGGCGCTCAAATGTCTTTGGAATGGGGGGTCCTTTCCAGGGCTTTGCGTTGGTTGACGAGGGCGCCCAGCAATTTTACTACATAGAAGGATTTACCTATAGCCCCGGTAAAGATCAGAGGGAGATCATGCGGGAACTGGAAACAATCCTGTATACATTCAAAACCAGTGCAGAAATAACGCAAAAATAAAACCTTCTGAGAACCACATGGCTCAGCCAATAGCGGCTGGTGAATTCCTTCTCCAATTCGTTGAATTTCGTCCTTGGTGAAGTATCCTGGTTTAAACGATGAGTTTGAAATGAATCTATTAACTTAGGAGGCTTATACCTCCCCAAAATGGCTATTAAAATCCGAAAAGAAGACGCACTCAATTACCACATGATGGGCCAGCCTGGCAAGATTGAAGTCGTACCTACGAAAGTTCTTAGCTCACAACTTGATTTGGCATTGGCCTATTCTCCCGGCGTGGCAGAACCTTGCATGGAAATTTTTGCCAACAAAGAGGATGTTTATAAATATACCGCCAAGGGGAACCTGGTAGCAGTAATCACCAACGGAACAGCCGTACTAGGTTTGGGCAACATTGGTCCTGAGGCTTCCAAACCTGTGATGGAGGGAAAGGCTGTCCTCTTTAAAAAGTACGCCGGCATCGACAGCTTTGACATAGAAATTGATGAGAATGACCCGGATGAATTCATCAAGATCGTAAAATCCCTTGAGCCCACATTTGGTGGTGTAAACCTGGAGGACATCAAGGCCCCCGAGTGCTTCAAAATCGAACAGGTGCTGAGGGAAAAAATGAACATTCCCATCATGCATGACGACCAACATGGTACGGCCATCATCTCCAGCGCCGCGCTGATCAATGCCCTTGAACTGATTGGCAAGAAAATAGAGGATATCGTTATGGTAGTAAATGGTGCAGGGGCCGCAGCGGTCTCTTGTACCAAGCTCTACTTTGCTTTAGGCTTGAAAAAAGAAAATTTGATCATGTGCGACAGTAAAGGGGTGATCAGAAAAGATCGCAAAGATCTTGATGATATTAAAGCGCCGTTTGCCACTTCAAGGAAACTCAACTCGTTACAAGAAGCAATAAAAGGTGCAGACGTTTTTGTGGGACTTTCAAAAGCAGACGTGGTAACACCTGCGGACATTCTTGGCATGGCCAAAGACCCAATCGTGTTTGCCCTGGCAAATCCAAACCCCGAAATTGCTTATGATCTCGCTAAAAAAACAAGACAAGATTTGATCATGGCCACCGGGCGCTCGGATCATCCTAACCAGGTAAACAACGTACTGGGCTTCCCTTATATTTTCCGGGGAGCCCTGGATGTGCGCGCAACGGAAATCAATGAGGAAATGAAACTAGCAGCAGTCCGGGCATTATCTGCATTGGCAAAAGAGCCCGTTCCAGACAGCGTCATGATGGCCTATGGCTCAGATAAGATTGAGTTCGGAAGAGAATGTCTTATACCCAAACCCATGGACATTCGACTCATCACCACCGTAGCGCCTGCCGTAGCCAAGGCTGCAATGGATTCAGGCATTGCGCTTAAACCAATTACAGACTGGGGCGCCTATCACCAGGCCTTGCAGAAGAGAATCGGTATTGATCAGAAGCTCATCAATAATGTAATCGATCGTGCGAAGAAGTCGCCAAAGCGTGTTGTCTTTGCCGAAGCTGACAACCTCAAGATCCTCAAAGCAGCACAGGTTTTACAAGATGAGAAAATTGCGATCCCAATTCTCCTGGGCAACAAGACAGAAATAGAACGGCTGATCCATGAGAATAAGCTTGAGCTCAGTGAATGCACCATCATCGACCCACGCGAAGACAAAGTGCGCGATGAAAAATATACTATGGCGTATTATGAAAAACGCAAACGCAAAGGCTCCACTTACTCTGACGCCCAGCGTGCCATGCGCGATCGCAATGCGTTTGGTGCAATGATGGTGGACTTTGGGGAGGCGGACGCGTTGATTTCAGGTCTTACCCGCGATTATTCCAAAACCATCCTCCCCTCGCTCCAAATCATTGGTATGCGGCCAGGAGTAAAACGCGTGGCCGGCATGTACATTATCTTGAATAAAAAAGGGACCTACTTTTTTGCTGACTGCACAGTCAATGTTGATCCGTCCCCTGAAGAACTGGTAGGAATTATTGGACTTACTGCACGTGGAGCAAAGTTTTTTGAAGCGGAAGCAAGGGTTGCTGTCCTTTCTTATTCCAACTTCGGATCTAGTAAAGGTGAGGTTCCTGATAAGACGAGGGAAGCGGTGCGCCTTGCAAAAGAAAAATACCCCAACCTGATTATTGAAGGTGATATCCAGGCAAACGTGGCACTGAATGTCGAACTCCAGCGCGAGTTGTATCCTTTCAGTGAATTGGCCAAAGAGGGTGCCAACACTTTGATATTCCCAAATCTATCATCCGCCAATATTGCCTATAAACTTTTGATGGAGATTGGCGGCGCCGAGACAATCGGTCCTATTTTATTGGGCATGAAAAAGCCGGTTCACATCCTTCAATTGGGTAGTTCCATTCGCGAGATCGTGAATATGGCGGCCATTGCCGTGGTAGACGCTCAGATACAATGGGAACTTGAGCATCCTTCAAAGAAATAAGCAATGATCGCCTACCTCAGAGGCAAGCTGGTTCTTAAGGAGCCTACTCACGTAGTGATCGACGTGGGCGGAATTGGCTATCAGGCTACCATTTCGCTAAACACTTTTTCCGACATCAAAGACAAGGAAGACATTCGTCTCGCCACTTATCTGCATGTGAGGGAGGACGCCCAAATTCTTTTCGCTTTCTCCACGGAGGCCGAAAAAGCAATGTTCCTGAACCTGATCTCCGTCAATGGCGTGGGGCCCAATACGGCCATGATGGTGCTTTCCTCGCTGCCTCCGGCTGAGCTTAAGTCAGCCATTCTCAGGGAAGATGCCGCCACCCTCCAGGCGGTAAAAGGGATAGGTGGAAAAACGGCCCTGAGGCTCATTCTTGAACTAAAAGATAAGCTCCGAAAAACCCTAGGTGACGAAACCTCAACTTTACCCGGAATGGTGAGCAATACCATGCGTCAGGAGGCGTTAACAGCTTTGATGACGCTGGGAATAGCCAGGGCCACAGGGGAGAAAAGCTTAGATTCTGTCCTGAAAAAATCAGGCAATTCCATTAGCTTGGAAGATTTGGTTAAGCAGGCATTGAAAAACACTTAAAGTACGTTTGGACTACCTAATCTGGACAAAACAGTTCGTATTTGGACTGGGCATGATGTTGCTATCGTGCCTCGTGCCATTTTTGGCTGATGCCCAATTTCAAAAGCGCGATACTACCCGAGATTCGATTCAATATCGGCCGTTGTACAGGCCCAGTTTCCGTCCTCTTGATCGGTATGGAGACCCGTTCTCTAACTACGTAACACAGTCACCGCTTTTCTTGAAGGACCCCAAGATGATGAAGCTTGAAGTCCTTCCCGACACGGGACGCACGTACTCCATTTATGAGCGCATGGGTACGGTCAATTTCCGGTCTCCATCTTACATGACATTCGATGAAGCTAACCGCCTCCAAAACCAGGTTATCTTAAAGGATTATTGGAAGAGTCGAAGCAGGGCCTTGGATGGTGAAAGTGCGGTGAGCAGTCGCAACCTGTTGCCGAAACTTTATGTAAGCCCGGTCATGGATCGGATTTTTGGTGGAAGTTATGTGGAGTTAATACCCAGGGGGTTTGTTACGCTTGATTTCGGTGGGCAATGGCAGAAAATTCAAAACCCTTCCATTCCCATCCGACAGCAAAGCAATGGAGGCTTTGAGTTTGACCAACAAATCAACCTCGCCGTGACCGGGAAAGTGGGTGAAAAGTTAAAGATCACCACCAACTTTGATAACAATAATTCATTCGACTTTCAAAATCAAATGAAGGTTGACTATACCGGCTTCAAAGAAGATGTTTTGAAAAAGCTTGAAATTGGAAACGTAAGCCTTCCGCTGAATAACAGTTTGATCACTGGCGCTCAAAATCTCTTTGGCGTAAAGGCGCAAATGCAGTTTGGAAAACTTTTTGTCACTGGCATTGCTACCACCCAACGTGGCAAACAGTCCACGATCAATATTGCAGGCAGCACCAATGGGGCAGCGCAAGGACGGCCATTTGAAATCGTTGGCTCCAACTATGATGAGAACCGCCACTTCTTTCTTGGTCAATTCTTTCGCGACAATTTTGAGAATTGGCTCAGTACACTCCCACAGATTACTTCCGGGGTGAACATCACTCGGGTAGAAGTTTATTTGCTCAACCGGCAAAATGACACCCAGACCCTTCGCGATGTGGTAGGCCTCATGGATCTCGGTGAATCTGATAAAATTTACAGGAAGGGTGACCAGTATTATCCTCCCACTGTGCCGGATGGATCTCCCACTGCAAACAGTAATAATGGGCTTTACGATTTAGTCAGCAAGGGACCCGCAGGATCGGATGGCATCAACCAGGTTCTCGAAGGTCTTTTTGGTACCAGTCCCTTCGTGAATGGTACTGATTTTGAAAAAATTACTAGTGCACGCAAACTCGCAACCACCGAATTCACTTTTCACAAAGAGATGGGCTACATCACCCTGCAACGAAAACTTCAAAATGATGAGGCGGTGGCGGTGGCATTTGAATACACGTACAATGGAAGGGTTTACAAAGTAGGTGAGCTCACGGAAGAGTACTCAAACAAGGGGGAAAAAGATGTTGTTTTTCTGAAGTTGCTCCGTCCACGCAAAATTGCCGTCAAGGATAATTTTGGTAAAATTCTTCCCACCTGGAATCTGATGATGAAGAATATCTACAACCTAAGTGTAACACAGCTACAGCGCGAAGGATTTCAGCTGCGAATGATCTATCGCGATGACCGAACGGGCATTGATAACCCTCAGCTTCAGGACGGGCAATACTCCCGTACTGTGCAGCTCATTCAGGCATTTGGCCTTGATCGGCTCAATCCATACAACGACCCTCAGCCTGATGGAAATTTTGACTATGTGGAAAAGGCAACCATAAGTTCTGAAACGGGGTTGATTATTTTTCCCTATCTCGAACCCTTTAATAAGGCCCTGCGCAACCTCTTTGCAAAAGAAACCAATCAGGATACAAAAGAGTTTCTGATTCAGAAGTATGTTTATGACACACTCTATCACACCACAAAAGCAGAGGCCGAACTCGTTGCAACGAAAAACAAATTCTTCATCGTTGGATCGTTTAAAGCTGGGGCAGGAAAAGATATTATTATTCAGGGATTTAACATTTCGCCAGGATCGGTCAAGGTCTTTGCAGGCGGAACACCTTTAAGGGAAGGTGTTGATTATACCGTTGATTATACATTCGGAAAAGTGTCAATCCTCAATGAAGGTATCTTAAGCTCGGGCAAAAATATCAGCATCACCTATGAGCAGCAGGACCCATTTGCGTTTCAAACGCGTTCTCTATTGGGCACCCGCCTGGACTACAAATTAAACGATGATGTGAATATCGGTTCCACGCTGCTGTACTACAATGAGAGGCCTCTCATTACCCGAAATCTGATCGGCACGGAGCCAGCCCGGAATATCCAATATGGTGTCGATCTAAACATTAAGAAAAACTCCAGGATTCTAACCAAAATGGTAGACGCTCTGCCTTTTTTGCAAACCAAAGAACCATCATCCTTTACGTTAAATACAGAATTTGCACAACTTCTGCCCGGCACCTCCAACATTGTCCAGGGAAATGAAACCTCCTTCATTGACGACTTTGAAAACACTGCGACGCCCTACAGTTTGCTAAACCC
>JAYVRH010000204.1:0-2124 GCA_043776495.1 Cyclobacteriaceae bacterium | reverse complement strand
CTGACGCGCGTCATTCAGGTCCGGCTGAACACTTCAGGCAATTGAAAGAAGCGAAGCGTAGCATCAAAATCCCACTCATTGGGAGTTTAAATTGTGTGAACGATGAAACCTGGTTGGAATATGCATTGAAGATGGAAGATACAGGCATCGATGGCCTTGAACTTAATTTCTATAGCCATCAGAATGATTTCGATGCTAAATCTGAAAAAATAGAGGCCCAGCAGATTAAAACCCTCGAGTTGGTGCGTGCCGGCGTACGTCTTCCCTTGTTTGTAAAGTTAAGTCCGTTTTACACCAACACACTAGGGCTGATTTCACGAATGGACAAAATTGGTGTGGATGGATTTATTTTATTCAATCGTCTCTTTCAGCCCGACATCGATGTCGAGGAAGAACAACATTATTACCCTTATATATTCAGCAGCGAGAACGACAACCGACTTGCGTTGCGTTATGCAGGACTATTGCACAAAAAAATCAAAGGCAGTATTATTTGCAACACCGGCATCCTCAACGGAAAGGATGTGATCAAGATGATGCTGGCGGGTGGTCATGCCGTGCAAGTGGTGAGTGCAATTTATAAGAAGGGCATCCCAGTGATTGCACAAATGCTGGAAGAGATAGAAAGTTGGATGGAGAAAAAAAGCTATGCGTTGTTGGAAGATTTTCAAGGGAAGCTTTCAAAAGAGAACCTTGCCGATCCGTTCGCTTACAAGCGCGCTCAATATATCGATATCCTTATGAAATCAGAATTATTTATGCAATACCACCCTAAGCGGGGTGAAATAGAAAATGGATATGAAGATTATTAAATCTTTAATTAAAAATCAGATATCCATCGATCCCTTTAATACGCTTAACCGCGGCGCAGAGAAAATACGCAAAGGGCAGAAAGTCTTCATTTAGCAAGAAAAAAATTGGATTAACATATCACAAACTCTAAAAACACAAGTATGGTTAAGATTGGAATTTTCTTTGGTTCAACGGAAGGCAACACGGAGCGCGTCGCCAACCAGATTCAGCAATTGTTTGGTGATGAGGCGGAGTTGGTAAACGTAAACTCAGCATCCTCAGATGATATGCAACCCTACCCCTATCTCATATTGGCGTGCCCCACGTGGGAGATTGGTCAGTTACAGGAAGACTGGGATGGCTTCATCGATGAGATCGAAAAGGTGGACTATGCGGGTAAGAAAGTGACTTACCTTGGTCTTGGTGATGCCGATGGATATCCTGACACATTTCAAGACGCCTTGGGAATTATTCACGACCGGATCAAAAGCAAAGGCGCAACTTTTGTGGGTGCCTGGCCTACCGAGGGATATAATTTCTCAGCATCCAAAGGTGTGGTCGATGGAAAGTTCTTAGGACTTGTTATCGACGAAGACAACCAAAAGGACCTGACTGCGGGCCGGGTTGAAAAGTGGGTTGCACAGCTCAAAAATGACTTCAAATAAATAAAATGGCGGAAATCCGCTTTAAGAAACCCTCCTATCCGGTAAGCAAAGCGCTGCATGGATACCTCCTCCTCACAGACCGTGAGATGGACGTGCCCATTTCATACAATGACCTTGCCCATTATAATAGCTCGCTTGCCCTCCTGGACAAAAAGGGTACCGATACGATGTGGGAGACGGTGATTTACAATCAATCCGATCAAAAATTTATTCACGACAGCCTGCGAAAAGTATATGCCCAGTTGAAGGTGGCAGGTGACGTGAGTGTGATCGAACATCTTTACATTGACCGTATTGACTATTGCCTCTATGCGAACACCCATCCATTCCGTGCCCGCATCGTAAACCGTTTAAATGACCTCTTTGATTACTTCTACATCAAGCAGGCAGATATGTCACGGGTTTATGGAATGGAGTTGGAGCATCTCCTGTCGCCCAACAAGATTAATTATCTTGTCAAGGGGAGCACGATGATCGAAGAGCATATCCAGGGGATACCAGGAGATACATTTATCAAGGATTTTTTACCCAGGAAGGATTTTAATCCCCTTCGCGTCGCCAAGGAATTCGTAAAATTTAATGAGCGCAGCCTCGTGCAACTCCTCGGCGATATGCGCAACGACAATTTTGTGGCAGAACTAATTCCTGATTTTGATGAAGTCTATAT
>JAYVRH010000203.1:0-2129 GCA_043776495.1 Cyclobacteriaceae bacterium | reverse complement strand
TATGAATAGAAAACTTCGAATGGGCATGGTAGGCGGAGGCCTGGATGCCTTCATTGGCGCCGTTCACAGGCTCGCTTTCAATATGGATGGACTTGCTGAATTAGTTTGCGGGGCACTCAGCATCAATCCTGAAATTGCCAAACAAAGCGGCAAGGCGCTTTTTCTTCCAGAAAGTAGAACCTATCTGACGTATGAAGAAATGATGGAGAAGGAAAGCAAGATGCCGGCCGATCAAAGGATGGACTTCGTCACGATTGTTACACCCAACTTTGCTCATTTCGCACCAGCGATGCTTGCGCTGGAAAAAGGATTCAATGTTGTAATTGAAAAACCCATCACTTTCACACTGGATGAAGCAAAGCAATTGAAAAAGAAAGTTGAACAAACAGGCTTGCTTTTGCTGTTGACGCATACTTACTCTGGATATCCCATGGTGAAGCAGGCCAAAAGAATGGTCAACGATGGAGTATTTGGAAAGATCAGAAAGGTGTGGGTTGAATATCCACAGGGATGGCTAAGCAGGATGAGTGAACGGGAGGGCAATGCACAGGCAGCCTGGAGAACGGATCCTAAACGTTCGGGAAAAAGTGGTTGTATGGGTGACATCGGAACGCATGCCGCACAACTGGCGGAGTATGTTTCGGGTTTGAAGATTACTCAAATGTGTGCAGACCTGAATATCATGGTTTCTGGGCGAGCCCTTGACGATGACGGCAATGTGCTGTTGAAATTTGACAATGGCGCAGCTGGGGTGCTGATGGCCTCACAAGTAGCAGCTGGCGAAGAGAATGCTTTAAGAATTCGTGTGTATGGAGAAAAAGGCGGACTTGAATGGGCGCAACAAGAACCCAACACCTTACTGGTAAAATGGCTTGATCAACCGACGCAAATCTATAGGGCTGGAACCAATGGCCACTTGTCCTCTTATGGCCTCCATAACAGCAGGACACCTGGTGGACATCCTGAAGGATACCTCGAAGCATTTGCGAATCTTTACAGGAATTTTGCTTTAACTTTATCGGCCAGAATCGATGGGACAAAACCAAAAGAAGAAGCACTTGACTTTCCTTCGGTAGATGACGGAGTGAGGGGCATGGCCTTTATTGACACGGTGGTGAAGAGCGCTCAAAGCAAAGAGAAGTGGACTGCCTTTGAAATCTAACGATAATCAGACAACATATTATGAAGACAATTAAAGGGCCTGGTATTTTTCTTGCTCAGTTCATGGGTGATAAAGCACCATTCAATAATCTAAAGACTATTTGCAAATGGGCTGCTTCTCTTGGCTACGTAGGAGTTCAGATACCAACCTGGGATGGTCGCTGCATAGATTTAAAGAAAGCAGCGGAGAGTAAGACGTATTGTGATGATTTGAAAGGCACCGTAGAATCCTGTGGTCTCAAGATCACGGAACTATCAACGCACCTTCAAGGGCAACTTGTGGCAGTGCATCCGGCCTACAATGAAATGTTTGATGGGTTTGCACCGAAATCCGTCCATGGGAAGCCGAAGGAAAGGACGGCCTGGGCGATTAGTCAGTTGAAGTTTGCTGCGAAAGCCAGTAAGAATCTAGGATTAAATGCACATGCCACCTTTTCAGGTGCCCTCATGTGGCATACGGTTTACCCATGGCCACAACGACCATCCGGGCTGGTGGAGGATGGGTTTAAAGAACTTGCAAAGCGATGGTTACCAATTCTAAATACATTTGATAGTAATGGAGTCGACGTGTGTTATGAGATTCACCCGGGAGAAGACCTTCACGATGGAATCACCTTCGAACGATTCTGGGAAGCTACCGGGAAGCATACAAGGTGTAACATTCTTTATGACCCAAGCCATTTTGTATTGCAACAACTTGACTATCTTCAATACATCGACTTCTATCATACCTTTATTAAGATGTTTCATGTGAAGGATGCGGAATTTAATTCTTCCGGCAGGAGTGGGGTGTATGGCGGCTATCAGGGATGGGTTGACCGCCCAGGCAGATTTAGATCTTTGGGAGATGGGCAGGTCGATTTTAAATCCATCTTTTCAAAGCTTGCGCAATACGATTATAAAGGCTGGGCAGTCCTGGAATGGGAATGTTGCATCAAACATCCTGAGCAGGGTGCGGCTGAAGGTGC
>JAYVRH010000202.1:0-2130 GCA_043776495.1 Cyclobacteriaceae bacterium | reverse complement strand
GTTCGGCGTGATCATGTAGGTCATGCGGAGGGAAACCCTCACGGTGGTCTGATCAATCTCAGAAACCATGTAGCGGTCCTGACCTGAGGCAACGCCCGTCGTCACGTACTGTACCTGGTTCAAACTATGACTGAAGCTCGGGGCAATGGATATGTTCAGGGCATTGGTTGGCCGGTAGGTAAGATTAAGGTCCACGTCGGTGGTCTGGAGATAATTCTCCTTGCCAAACAGCCATTGAGGATTGACACTCAACTGAAATTTCTTTCTCCGGTCGGTGCTCGCCCACATCCAGAAGGAAGTGTTTGAGGGATAGTGCATCGCGGGTCCACCACGTAAGTCGGCGTTTGAAATGCTCCTGTCGTTGAACTGTACACCCGTACCAAACCACCAGAAATTTTTGAATTCGAGGTTCAGCTCCGTCCAGTAACTCTTTGATGTTGATTTCCAGTCGAAGTCCCATCCAAGATTCTGGCCTGCCCAGTAACCCTGCGAACGGAAGATGCCCGAGGGAACAGGAACGCGGTACTGCATCCACGACCATTGGCTGATCTTATCGGTCTGCAGAAGGAACCCGACGTCGTTCAACTCCAACTGCGGTGAAAGCCAACTGCCACCGAGTTCGTAGTTCAGGCGGCCACTTCGTTTACCCCCCTTGAAGGTCCCCCCTGTTCCGGTGAGCGATCTACGCGTTGAGTCCACGTGGGCATGATCATTATCCGGTCGTTGAAAATATCGTTCCGACGAACGTTGTGTTTCGACGATGGCATTCTCACTGCCTTTTGAATAGCTCATGAACACTTTGCCATTCACATAATATTTGCGCTCCTTCCAATTGTGTACCATGTCAAGGCCGCCGGTGTATGCTTCGCTACGCAGCCAATCCAACCGGGTATCATCAATCTTTCGGTTCACGGCGGTGAACATCCCGCCTATTATTGTATTGCCTTTGTTGATGTCCTGCTGTGCACGACCCACGAAGTAATTTGTCAGGGGCTCGATCGTCTGCTTCCGGGTGATACCAAGACTATCAATTGTTGCCTGCTCGGGGTTTGTTACCGACTCCAGTATCCCCCACGAAAATCCTTTCTTGTTCTTGCCCGTAAGCTTGGCCGCGCCAAGGATCGTGGTGCGGGTCTTCTGCTTCACATATTCATTCACGCCATCATTTCCGTTCGGATCGGTGTTAACGGTTCCCTGTGGCCTTCTACCGATGCGACGCGAATAAAAAAGATTGTTGCTGCCGAAATCTGTGAGTGGAAAATTCAAGGTATTATTTCCTTCAATGAAAAAAGGTCTTTGCTCCCGGAAGAAGAGTTCGAAGGCCGTCAGGTTCACCCTTGAAGGATCTGCCTCCACCTGACCGAAGTCGGGATTGACAGTAAGGTCCAAAGTGATATCACTTGTGATTCCAATTTTAGCATCCAAACCAACTGCCACGTTGGAGGATTTCCCCGTAGCATAAGGATTATCTTTCTCCTTTTGAAAAGTCTCCGTCTTTGCAACGGTATATGGTTGAATCTCAAGTTGCTTCTGTGGTCGTATTCCATTTATTCCCGTAAGGTTAGCAAACAGATGCACCCAGCCCGGAGCAGTCGGAGGAATGTACTGCCAGAGTGAGCGCTCCTGGTTACGGAAAAAGTTCCGGGTAAACTGGATGCCCCAGGTATGTTCGGGCTTGTCAGCAAACCGCAACTGGCTGAGTGGGATTCGCATCTCGGCAACCCATCCTTCTGTATCGATGCTTGTCTTGAGATACCAGATGGGATCCCAGCTTGGGTCCCAGTTGTCACCGTTGTTGGATACATATTCATCGCTTTTCACTCCTGAGACCGAAGAGGTGAATGAGAATGCAGATCTTTTGTCGGCATAACTATCAATATTGACTTCTACCCAGTCGCCGTCAAACCCATCGCGCCGCGACATGCGGCTTACGATCTTTGCTGGCTCAGGGTCCAGGTTCCGAACAAGTATGTATAAATTCTTTGCATCGTAGAGAATTTTGAATTTCGTCTGCACGGTGGGTGCGGCACCTGCGTCGGGCTGAAGTTGTCTGAAGTCGCCACCCCCCCAGGGTACGCCATCCCATGCCGCATCGTTGATTAGACCATCGATCACGGGGGGTTCACCTTT
>JAYVRH010000201.1:0-2131 GCA_043776495.1 Cyclobacteriaceae bacterium | reverse complement strand
CCATAGTTCTTTAGGATAATTGTTGTTTATCGCCAATATTTAGTCAAAGGGACAAGCGCGGGGCCCTTTAGACTAAAGGCGCGTGCGGTAAAGCAGTTTGTGCTTCATAGCGTGCCTCGAAGGTTTGCTTTTACATCATCCCAGGTAAGCACGTCTAATGGATTTGATCGATATGATTTGAAGCGCTCATCTAAGATTTTCTTATGCCCATCTGTCAATTCATATTCATCTTCGCGCTTATGTGCGGTAAGCATTCCATATTTGAGTTTGATGGCGCGATCATCGGCCTGTTCAATATAGTCGTGGAGTTCAAGTCGTTTTTGAATGGTACTCATGCGAGTAAACGGGATTTACGCAAACCATTAAATCTTTGCATTCTTCTTAACGTTCTTTGCGCCTTTGCGTGAAAAAATCAAAAGACATGCGTAACTCAAGCTATTAAAGTTACAAAATAATAAGTTTTGCTTCTTCAACTTCCCCTAATACAACAGGCTTTAGGTTACAAATTCCCCTCCAGCCGTGCTTTATATTTTCTTGCGTTCTGATAGTCGCTGCTCTCCCAATATTCATCAATCACACGCTGATAAATTTTGATGGCTTTGTCGTTCTGGTTAGATTTCTCCAACGCCAGACCTGCCTTCATCAGATAGGTGGGGGTAAAAAACTTGTTAGGCTTGTGATTAGCAGCCTTGCTATAATATTCTGCTGCTTCCTCATATTTCTTTTGCTCCATGTACGCATCGCCAAAAAGGCTAAAGGTGCGGGCTTGTACCAGTTCATCGCTTGATTTAAAATCATCGAAATAATACACAGCCAACTGGGGCTTCTGCTGCTTCATACAAATGACACCTGCATAATAGTTGGCGAGATTTCCGGCATCCGTCATAGCATAATCTTGGATAATTTGCTTGAAGCCAAGGTTGTTGCCATCTCCTTCCATCGCCAGGTCAAGGCTGTCAGCCTCAAAATAGCGAACCGCCATAAACATTTCTTTCTGGGCCTGCTCATCCTGGCTGCCGCTCCAATACCTAAATCCGAAATACGCGCCTGCGATCAGCACAATCACTCCCAATATTCCGAACACGATTTTTGGATTTTGTTCAATCCAATGTTCTGCGCCTTCTACTTTTTCAGCCAGTACCTCTGCATTTTCCAGCAAGTCCTTCTTTTCTTCGTTTTTTGCCATGATTATTTACAAATAATGCCCATTCTCCCGACAGCCATCGCGGCTTTAATCGGGGCTGCAAAACTAAATATTCGGGATCATTAAACAAACTTCGACCTGAGCGGAGTCGAAGGGAGTGTCCCCCTGAGCGGAGTCGAAGGGAATGTCCCCCTGAGCGGAGTCGAAGGGGGGTTAATCCAATATAAAAGGATAGTCCGCCTCGACATAGATATCCGTCCGAGCTTCTTTTGGATCGGGATAGTTGGATTCCTCTGCGAACTTCACACTCTCATCCACCTGGGCATGCACTCTGCCTTCGATCACATCAAGTTCTGCCTGCGTAGCAAATTTCTTTTCCAGGATGGTAGCCTTCACCACCTCGACCGGGTCACGCTGTTTGTATCCATCCACTTCATCTTTCGTGCGGTACTTTTGTGGATCGGACATCGAGTGGCCTTTATAACGGTAGGTCCGGAACTCCAATAAGGTGGGTCCCTCACCACTCCTTGCCCGCTCCGCTGCTTTCGCAACAGCGACATGTACGGCCTCCACGCTCATCGCATCGACAGGCTCGGAAGGCATATCATAGGCATCGCCCAAAGTGTAAAGATCGGTGACATTCGAGGTGCGCTTCACCGACGTACCCATCGCATAGCCATTGTTCTCGATCACGAAAATCACCGGAAGCTTCCAGAGCATCGCAAGATTGAGCGACTCATGAAAAGCACCCTGGCGTACGGCGCCGTCACCCATGTAGCAGATGCAGAGGTTGGTGGTCTTGTTATATTTTTCCGCGAAAGCGATCCCTGCCCCCAGAGGAATCTGACCCCCGACGATGCCATGACCGCCTACAAAATTCTTTTCCTTGTCGAAGATGTGCATGGAGCCACCCTTGCCTTTCGTGATGCCAGTTGCCTTTCCATAAAGTTCTGCCATGATCGCTTTTGGATCGGTGCCCAGGCCAAG
>JAYVRH010000200.1:0-6879 GCA_043776495.1 Cyclobacteriaceae bacterium | reverse complement strand
CCACCAACTCCATCAAATCGGAATCGTTCACCATCTTCTTTTCATCTGCCAGCAACAAAAAGTTTTCATAGAGGGTGTTGAGTCCATCTCCCTCAAAGCGATGTCCCAACAATTCAACGCGGTGTTTGAGTGCCGCACGACCGCTTCGGGCCGTGAGTACGATGGAGGAAGACGGCACACCCACATCAGCCGGATTAATAATCTCATAATTTTCAGCATGCTTCAAGAATCCATCCTGATGAATTCCGGAAGAATGGGCAAAAGCATTCTTACCCACAACCGCTTTGTTGGACTGAACCGGCATGCGCATCATCTTACTGACAATCTGGCTTAACTCGTAAAGTTTTTCGGACTTAATATTCGTGTGCAAATCGAGGTCTTTGTGCGTCTTGATAATCATGGCAACCTCTTCCAGTGAGGTGTTACCCGCACGCTCACCAATACCATTGATCGTGACTTCTGCCTGCCGAGCCCCATTCATCAGACCGGCGATCGTATTGGCAGTAGCTAATCCAAGGTCATTGTGGCAATGTACAGAGATCACTGCCTTCTCAATATTCTTTACATGTTCAAAAAGATATTGAATTCTCTTACCATACAAATGAGGCAAGCAATAACCCGTTGTGTCTGGAATGTTGACTACATCAGCCCCCGCTGAAATCACCGCCTCGGTTAGTTGTGCAAGGAACGCCAGGTCAGCACGGCCAGCGTCTTCAGCAAAAAATTCAACTTCATAGCCCTTCGTCTTTGCATATTGCACTGCCCAAACACCCTGCTCAAGCACTTGCTCGCGCGTGCTGCGGAACTTATGCTTAATGTGAACATCCGATGAGCCAATGCCCGTATGAATTCTTCCACGCTTGGCATGATGAAGTGCCTCAGCCGCCACATCAATATCTTCCTTTCTTGAACGGGTAAGCCCACATACAATCGCATCGGTCATGACTTTTGAAATCTCAACCACTGAGAGGAAGTCTCCCGGGCTCGAGATAGGGAAACCTGCTTCGATCACATCCACACCCATGGCTTCAAGCTCGCGGGCGATGATCACCTTCTCCTCTGTTGAAAGCTGGCATCCAGGCACCTGCTCTCCATCGCGAAGGGTGGTGTCAAAGATTTGAATTTTGTGACTCATGGTCTTGTTCGTTATTCGTTGTTGGTTGTTCGCTGATCGCCGACAATATCATTGATTGATGGGCGCGCTGATCATTGACAATTGTTTTATTATACAGTCACCCATAGCCTGAGTGTTCAAAATATTACCCTTTGCTGTTTTCGCATCTGCTATGTCGACCGTGCGGAAGCCATTCTTCAAAGTAGCCTCAACAGCTTGTATCACTGTTTCAGATTCCTCTTTTAGCCCAAAAGAAATATCGAGCATTAAGGCTACTGATAAAATGGATGCCAGCGGATTGGCAATCCCCTTACCGGTAATATCATGGGCACTGCCGTGAATGGGTTCATACAAACCTATCGTGTCGCCCACTGAAGCCGACGCCAACATGCCCATTGAACCCGCAATTTGAGAAGCTTCGTCTGTAAGAATGTCTCCAAACAAATTTCCTGTAACCACCACATCAAAGCTCCTTGGGTTCTGGATCAGCTTCATGGCCGCGGAGTCGACAAACAAGTGCTCCAGGAGCACATCAGGATATTGTTTACCGACTTCCTGTACCACCTCTCTCCACAATCTTGAACTTTCCAATACATTGGCTTTATCAACACTGGTGACTTTCTTTCTTCTTGTGCGCGCGGCCTGAAAAGCTTTGTGAGCGATCCGTTCTATCTCATACCGTTGATAGATCATCAGGTCGTAGGCAGTGTTGCCATTATCCTTCCTCCCTTTTTCGCCGAAGTATACATCGCCGGTCAATTCACGAAAGAAAAGAATATCAGCATCTTTCAGGATCTCTGCTTTGATGCTAGAAGCTTCGAGCAGCTCATCAAAAAGCCTGATGGGGCGCAAGTTGGCATACAAACCAAGTTCCTTCCGCATCTTTAATAAACCTTGCTCTGGCCGGACTTTGAGGGTCGGATCATTGTCGTACTTAGGATGCCCAACTGCCCCAAACAATATTGCATCACAATTCCTGAGTTTGGCAAGGGTTTCATCAGGCAATGGATTGCCTGTCACTTCTATGGCCGCATGCCCAATGAGCGCTGTATCAAATTGAAAATCGTGCCCGAAGAGATCTGCAATTTTCTCCAGCACTTTTTTCCCTTCAGCTGTTACTTCCTTGCCGATTCCGTCTCCCGGTAAGATTATTATCTTCTTTTTCATATTACGCCAACTTCACTCAATGCGCTAAATCAAATTCTCTGATCTCTCCATTCAGGCTAAGCAAATAATCAATATCATCATATCCATTGATCATGCAGGTCTTCTTATAAAGATTGATTTCAAAATTCTCACTTAAGCCATTCACTGTTACTAGTTGTTTTTCCAAATCAACCTCAAGTTCTGTTTTGGGGTTTTGTTGAATGGTTTCAAGTAGTTTCTTCAAATACAAATCAGAAACGACCACGGGTAGTAGGCCGTTATTCAGTGCATTTCCTTTAAAAATGTCTGCAAAAAAACTTGAGATCACCACACGGAACCCATGATCATAAAGTGCCCATGCCGCATGCTCTCGACTGCTTCCGCAACCAAAATTCTTTCCTCCTACCAATATCTTTCCTGAAAAAACTGTGGAGTTCAAAGCAAAATCCTGGATTGGTTTCCCTTCATGATCATATCGCCAATCGCGGAAAAGGTTGTCGCCAAACCCTTCACGTGTCGTGGACTTTAAGAACCGCGCTGGAATAATCTGGTCAGTGTCGATATTTTCGACAGGAAGCGGAACTGCGCTGGATACAAGCCTTGTGAACTTTTCTTTCATTTAATATTCGTTGTTGGTTGGAAGTTGTTGGTTGGTCGTGACTAACAACGACCAGCTAACAACGATCAGCCATTAGACAAATTCTCTTACATCGGTTACTCTGCCTGTGATTGCCGCGGCAGCCGCACTCAATGGACTCGCCAGGAATGTTCTTGACTTCGGTCCCTGCCGTCCTTCAAAATTCCTATTGGAGGTAGAGATGCAATATTTCCCTGCCGGTATCTTGTCTTCATTCATGCCAAGACATGCGGAGCAGCCTGGGCTTCTCAGCTCGAACCCTGCTGCTTCAAATACTTTATCAAGACCTTCCTTCCTCGCCTGTTCTTCAACTTGCCTCGATCCCGGCACCACCCACACTTCCACACCGGCCGCTTTCTTCTTTCCTTTCACCATCGATGCCACCAATCTTAGATCTTCAATGCGCGCATTGGTACAACTCCCTATGAAAACGTAATCAACTGACTTGCCGATTAACTGTGAGCCAGGCTCGAGACCCATATAGTCAAGCGATTTCTTAAATGACGTCTGCTGGTTTATCTCCTTCAACTCTTGTACTGTCGGAATCCTGTCCGTGATGCGCATGCCCATTCCTGGATTGGTACCGTAAGTAATCATCGGGCCAATGTCGGCTGCGTCAAAATTGAAACTAGCATCATACACCGCCCCTTTATCTGTCCTTAGTTTTTTCCACTCTTCCACTTTGCGATCAAATACATCTCCCTGAGGAGCAAATCTTCTTCCTTTGATATAGTTAAAGGTGGTTTCGTCTGGAGCAATCAATCCTCCCCTCGCACCCATCTCGATGCTCATGTTGCAAATGGTCATGCGTGCTTCCATCGAAAGGTTGCGGATGGTTTCTCCAGAATACTCGACGAAAAAACCCGTTGCACCGCTCGAAGTGAGCTTTGAAATAACATAAAGAATGATGTCTTTGCTCACGACACCCCTTGCCAACGTTCCATTGATTTCGATCTTCATGGTCTTCGGCTTGTATTGCAGAATGCATTGCGTCGCCAATACTTGTTCAACCTCACTGGTGCCAATCCCAAATGCAATGTTGCCGAATGCTCCATGAGTGGAAGTGTGGCTATCTCCGCACACGATGGTCATGCCCGGCAATGTCAATCCCAACTCGGGCCCTATGATATGCACAATTCCCTGAAATGGGTGCCCCAGATCATAGAGTTCCACTCCAAAATCCTTGCAGTTGGTTCTTAATGTTTCCACCTGATGGCGCGACAAGGCTTCTTTGATCGGAAGGTGCTGATCTTTTGTAGGTACGTTGTGATCGGCAGTTGCTGTTGTCCGTTTTGTGTTAAAAACTTTTATGCCCCTTTTCTTCAAGCCATCAAACGCCTGTGGGCTGGTGACCTCATGAATGAAATGACGATCAATGAACAAGGCATCAGGATATCCATGCGCATGCTTCACCACATGGCTGTCCCATATTTTTTCAAAAATTGTTTTTGGTTTCACCTCGCTCACAACAACCGTTAGTTTGGACTATCCTCATTAAAATGAAATCGCCCTGTCATACTTGCGTTTATGACAGGGCGTATTCAGTGTTTTATTTCTGTTACGAATATGATAATTTTTATCCTATAGGCTTCGCATTGACTTAAAAATATTTCAAATCACTTACAACCGTTAGTTCGATAAAGAGTGAAATTTACACGATGAAATTTTGCATCCATCGTTAACCAATCAATACTGCGTCTGAAGTAATGGGGATGCTCAGAACTTTTGAAATCAGGCAGTTCTTTTCTGCTCCCTTTGTAATTTCTGAAAATTGCTTCTGCGAGATATTCGGCACCTGACCTTTGATTGATAAATGCACATTGGTAATGGCCAGTCCTTCCAGGTTCACTGAAGCAACTGTATCAAGAGAGGTCGCTGTAAATCCTGCTTGTCCAAGGATCAAACTAACCGCCATAGTAAAGCATCCAGCGTGTGCGGCCGCTAACAATTCTTCCGGGTTCGTTCCAATACCATCGGCAAAACGTGTGTTGAAAGAATATTGCGTTTTAATCAGTGTAGTACTTTGAGTGGAAAGGCTTCCTTTGCCGGATTTTAGATCGCCTTCCCAATGAGCAGATGCAGTGCGCTTCATAGACTTGAAATTAGTTTGTTATTGGTGTGTGTTCATTATTACAATTAATAGAAAGAGCGTAATGGCACTGTTGGAAATCTTCACCACCACGGCAAAGGGAATTTGATATTATCCACTGATTCTACCACCATGTCAGGTTTGAAGGCAAAGCGCGAGAGGTGTTCTCTTTTCGTCATTCCACTCAGTACAAGAATTGTTTTATAGCCCATCTGCACACCACCCTTGATGTCAGTATCCATTGTATCTCCGATGATGGTGGTCTCCGCAGCTTCGAGGCCAAGTGCTTTTCTTGCCCCGCGCATCATCACCGGGCTCGGTTTGCCAATGACAAAGGCTTTGATTCCTGTTGCCTCTTCAATCATGGCAGCAGTAGCTGCGATCCCCAGATTGTCCCATCCTTTCTTCTTCGGTGAAGGATCGCGGTTGGTGATGACAAATTTTGCGCCCGCAAGAATCATATCCACTGCCCGTTGTACCATTTCAAGCGTGAAATTTCTTCCCTCACCCAACACTACAAAATCTGGTTCGGTGGTCACAAGTCTTATCCCGTTTTCATGCAAGCTTGACAACAACCCTCCTTCACCCAAGACGTAAGCTGTTCCCTCCGGAATCTGACTTGCAAGAAATTTTGCTGTAGCCATTGCACTGTTGTAGACATGACTCTCAGTGACTTTTATCCCCAGCTTGGCCAGTTTGCGAACCGCCTCCAGGCGTGTACGCTGACTGTTGTTGGTCATGAACATAAAGGGAATCTGCTCACGCAAAAGCTTCCCAATGAATGCGTCTGCCTCAGGGATCATGGTTTCACCACCATATACCACACCATCCATATCAATTAGAAGACCTTGTGCCATTTCCGGAAAGGGTAAAAATTTGGTTCGAAGATAAAGGATCAGCCTTGCCTAATCACATAAAAGCTACAATAAATCCGCTAGTCCCGGCCGCGGCATCAACAATCACAAGAAAAAATATACTGGGAAAAACTATTTGAAAAAGGAATGTTAATCTTCAGACTATGAAAGTGATTCTTTCTACACCAAATACTCAAAGAGATTCTCGTGTTGGTTTATCTCCGTATAGTTAATTTTGCGTACGTCCATCCGATCAACCAGTGATTTATAATCCTCCCTCGCCTTTACTTCAATTCCAATAAGGGCAGGGCCCGTTTCTTTGTTGTGCTTTTGAATAAATTCAAACCGAACAATATCGTCTGAGGGTCCCAGGATGTCATTGACAAATTCCTTGAGTGCCCCCGGGCGCTGAGCAAAGCGAACAATAAAGTAATGTTTTAATCCTTCATGCAACAATGATCTCTCTTTGATCTCCTGCATTCGGTCAATGTCGTTATTGCCACCGCTTAAAATGCATACGACCTTGGTTCCTTTGATCTGATCGGCATATTGATCCAATGCTGCAATTGATAACGCCCCCGCAGGTTCAGCTACAATGGCATCTTCATTATATAGTTGCAAAATGCTTGAACTTACCTTCCCCTCCGGCACCAGCAGCATGTCGTCCAGCACTTCTTTGCAAATTGAGAACGTGAGATCGCCTACCCTTTTTACGGAGGCACCATCTACAAATCGTTGTATCGAATCGAGAACAACAGGCCTGCCAGCCGTCAAGGCCTCTTTCATAGAGGGCGCGCCCTGAGGTTCCACGCCAATAATTTTTGTCTGTGGAGAATAGGTTTGAAAATAGCTTCCCAAACCGGCACACAAACCTCCTCCGCCAACTGGCACAAAAACATAGTCAATATGAGATTGATCTTCCAAAATCTCTTTTCCCACTGTCCCCTGACCTTCAATAACTTTTATATGATCAAAAGGAGGTATAAATACCTGATTTTCTTCTTTTGCAAACTCCAACGCATGCTCCAGGCATTCATCA
>JAYVRH010000199.1:0-2133 GCA_043776495.1 Cyclobacteriaceae bacterium | reverse complement strand
AATCTTCCGATTTTATAATCTTTCAACCTTTAGCCTTAAGCTTTCCACTGTCTACTTTACACTCTCCACTCAGCCAATGATCACTCTAAATTCTCTCGAAGTCTGGTTCGTCACCGGTAGCCAACACCTCTACGGTGAGGAGACTCTCAAAAAAGTTGCGGACCATTCGCAACAAATTGCCAAATCACTGAACGACCATCCGCAGATTCCTGTGAAGATCGTCTTTAAGCCGGTCCTTAAGTCTCCTGAGGAGATACTTCAGCTTTGCCAGGAGGCTGCGGTTTCAAAAAATTGTATCGGTGTGATCGCCTGGATGCATACATTCTCTCCGGCTAAAATGTGGATTGGTGGATTGAAAGTTTTGTCAAAACCGCTTCTTCATTTCCATACTCAGTTCAACCGCGACATTCCATGGAGTGATCTCGACATGGACTTTATGAATCTTAACCAGTCGGCGCATGGCGACCGCGAGTTTGGATTCATGATGACCAGAATGCGATTGAATAGAAAAGTGGTAGTGGGCCATTGGCAGGACGACGAGGCAGTGAAGAGCATCGAAGTGTGGGTAAGGGCTGCCTCTGGATGGCATGATTGGCAGGGGGCAAAGTTTTGCAGGTTTGGAGATAACATGCGTCAGGTAGCGGTGACGGAAGGAGACAAGGTTGAGGCAGAAATCAAATTCGGTTATTCTGTGAACGGCTTTGGCCTGGGTGACCTGATCAGTACCATCAAGAAGGTAAGCGAACCTCAGGTGGATGAACTTGTCTTGGTTTATGAAGAGAATTACGGATTGGCTGCCACGCTAAGAAGAGATGGAATCAATCGATCATCACTGCGAGAAGCTGCGAGGATTGAAATAGGACTGCTTAATTTTTTACACGACGGTCAATTTAAGGGCTTCACGGATACTTTTGAAGACCTCCACGGCCTGCCTCAGTTACCTGGAATTGCCGTGCAACGACTCATGGCCCATGGCTATGGCTTTGGCGCCGAAGGAGACTGGAAGACAGCAGCCCTTGTCCGCGCCATGAAAGTGATGGCCAGTGGCTTGAAAGGAGGGAACTCCTTCATGGAAGATTACACCTATCACTTTGCTGCGGGAAATAATCTTGTGCTTGGGTCTCATATGTTGGAGATATGCGAGTCAATTGCCGAGGGAAAACCCTCTTGCGAAATTCATCCTCTTGGTATTGGTGGTAAAGCGGATCCTGTTCGGTTGGTATTCAATGTATCGGGGGGTCTAGCCCTCAATGCTTCTATTGTAGATATGGGGAACCGTTTTCGTTTATTGGTGAATGAAGTAGAGGCAGTGAAGCCAGAACAAGCATTGCCTAAATTGCCCGTTGCCCGTGTCTTGTGGAAACCTCTACCTGATATGAAGACGGCTTGTGCCGCGTGGATATTGGCAGGAGGAGCTCACCATACTTGCTATAGTCAGAACCTCTCAAGCGAGTGCCTGGAGGATTTTGCGGAGATGGCTGGGATAGAAATGATAAAGATTGGAAGTGGATCGACGATTACTCAAATAAAAAGTGAGTTGAGGTGGAATGAGATTTACTAGCAGCATTGATTCCAATTGCTGGTTTACACACTAATCTCATGTTTAATCTATCTTGAATAGTAGGCAGTAAGCAAAATGCAATAGGCAAACGTTGCCAACTGATCCCGAAAGCCATCGGGATGGCTACTGCCTACTTCTCGTTGGTTTGACCAAAGCAATCTTAACTAGACATTAGTATTTTAAAATATCATTTAACGTTTTGATTGCCAGGGCAAGCTCAGTTTTTGTAATGCTGCCCATTCTCTTAACCAAACGATCTTTCGAAACAGACCTGATGTGAAAGACCAGTACTTCTGATTCACTTTTTAGTCCGTTTTCCTTGTCGGGATTCAAAACAGGATTACCCTTATAATTCTTAATTCTCGTAGTGAGGGGTGCCACAATGACAATGGGGAGGTGCTGGTTAAGCAAATTTCCACTCAAGATTACAACGGGACGAAACCCAGCCAGCTCATTTCCCTTGGTAGGATTCAGGTTGGCTTGCCAGATTTCACCCTGCTTCATTCTTTCAATTGATTCAGGTAATCTGCCATGCCTTCTTCCGCAATTATCAGAAGGTCTTTATCTGAGGC
>JAYVRH010000198.1:0-6891 GCA_043776495.1 Cyclobacteriaceae bacterium | reverse complement strand
TTAATGAATACAGGAACCAAAATTCAGCGCTCTAAAAATGGATTGATTACCACCATTGCCTGGGGACTTGATGGAAAGATTGAATACGCGCTGGAAGGCAGTGTGTTTATCGCGGGAGCCGCAGTTCAATGGCTTCGCGACAGCATGCATCTGATCGATCAATCAAAAGATTCAGAATACTTTGCGGCAAAAGCGTTGGGCTCCAATGAAGTGTATGTGGTTCCTGCCTTTGCCGGACTGGGGGCCCCGTATTGGGACATGTATGCCCGTGGTGCCATCTTTGGACTTACCAGAGATACAGGGAAGGACCATATTATTAAGGCAACACTGGAATCCCTTGCCTTTCAGACCAAAGATATTCTCAATGCGATGCAAGAGGATGCTGGATTGAAATTGGCAAGCCTGAAAGTAGATGGTGGCGCTTGTGCTAACAATATCCTGATGCAATTCCAGGCTGATATTCTTGGGACCGAAGTAGAAAGACCAGTGGTGATTGAATCCACAGCTTTGGGGGCCGCTTATTTAGCAGGCATTCAGATAGGGCTATGGAAGAAAGAAGACATCATGAAAAACAGAAAGATTCAAAAACGGTTTACTCCTGTGATGGAAGAGCCGACCCGTACCAAGCTATACAAAGGATGGCAAAAAGCTGTTTCGCGGACAATGAAATGGATTGATTAGAAATAGTGAGGTCATACTCAATTTAGGAAAAAAACACCCTACCCTTGAACTTCTCAGCCCTGTCCAGAAACGATACCATGAGCACCCTGAAGTCAGAGTCATTTGACCTGTTGGTGATTGGCGGTGGTATTACCGGAGTGGGCATTGCATTGGATGCCGCCTCTCGTGGATTAAAGACAGCGCTGGTGGAGAAAGATGATTTTGCCTTCGGCACCAGCAGCCGATCGACCAAGCTAATTCACGGTGGGTTGCGGTATTTAAAACAATTAGAATTTGCCCTGGTAAAAGAAGTGGGGAGCGAACGTGCCATCGTTCATAAGTTGGCACCCCACCTGGTAGTTCCCGAGAAAATGTTGTTGCCACTATACGAAAAGAGAGGACTTGGATATTGGCTGGCTTCCATTGGATTGAAAATTTATGACTGGCTTGCAGGTGTGAAACCAGAAGACCAGCGTAAAATGCTCACGAAACTCCAGACAACAAAGTATGAACCCTTGTTGAAGAGCGATGACATTAAAGGTGGTGCGATTTACGCTGAATATCGAACGGATGACGCCCGGCTTACGATTGAGATTGCCAAGGAAGCCCATGTCAAAGGAGCATTCATGTTGAATTATCTGAGGGCAATTGAATTCGATTACACAAATGAACAAATCGATGGCGTAAGAGTTAAAGACGAGATTGCCGGGGACGAATTTAAGATAAGGGCCAGGAGTGTAATCAATGCAGCCGGTCCATGGGTGGATGAACTTCGCGAGATGAATCATTCTAAGGAAAACAAACACCTTCACCTCACGAAAGGTGTGCACATCGTGGTTCCGTATCATCGCCTCCCCGTTCGTCAGGCCATTTATTTTGATGTGCCAGACGGACGGATGATCTTTGCCATTCCCCGTGGACGCATTACATACATTGGGACAACGGACACGGATTATCATGGTGACAAGGATCAAGTCTTCACCACAAAGGAAGATGCGCGATACCTTGTGGACGCAGTGAATGAAACTTTTCCCTCCACACACTTGACCCTGGCGGACGTGGAGTCGAGCTGGGCAGGATTGCGTCCCTTGATTCATGAGGAGGGAAAATCAGCCTCGGAGCTTTCTCGAAAGGATGAGATTTTTGAATCCTCTTCAGGATTGATTTCCATTGCGGGCGGAAAACTTACGGGCTATCGTAAGATGGCAGAGCGTGTCGTGGATCTTATTGCAAAAAATAAGTTCGAAGACCGAATGTTACCACCATGTACCACCGATTCCATTTTGTTGGCAGGTGGGGGCCTAAAAACAATTGAAGATGTCAGGGCTTACCATGACCTCATTGCTAACCGTGTTGAATCTTTGGGATTGAAAGGCGATCACGCGACCTATTTGATCCACCTTTATGGAAGGCAAGCGGATACCATCATCGATTTTGTAAATAGTCATGCTAAATCTGACCCCGAAATTGACCTGGCATTGGCAGAATTGTGGTTTGCCATGCATCATGAGATGGTGGTGAAAGGGTTAGACTTTTTACTTAGGAGAACAGGGCTTTTGTATTTCAACATTCACAGGCTGTTTAAGATCAGTGAACCCGTATTGATGGCCATGCAGCAATACCTGAATTGGGATGTTGCTCGGGTAAAAAAGGAACGGGAAGCAATAGAGCAACTTATCTTGAACACTTTATATTTCAAAAATTAATATGAGAATAGGTTTACTAATTGCAGGATTTCTTGTTTTGATCACGGTAGAAATACTGAGAGTATATTTTATTATGCCTTTTCCTGGAAGTCAAAATGATGAAACAATTGATATCGCATATTTCCTTGGTAGTAACATACTTTATTTCCGAATCCTGGGACTGGTGATGATCGCCTATCCCTTTGCTTACTTCTTCAATCGTGGCAGTCAGGTAGTCAAAGTCACCATGGCGGTTGTCTTCGGATTTTACGTTCTGGTATTTTACATGTTTAATTATCGATTCCTGGCAGATCAAATGTTTCTTCAACAAAAGAGTAAAATATTTCTGGATGTTACGCAGACCAAAGTTTTGGCAAAGCAATTGGTGTTGGGTGTGACCAACGGGAATGAGAGCAAAGCGTATCCCATCGAAGTCATTGGATATCATCACCAGGTGCGTGATGAAGTGGGTGGCACTTCAATGATGATCACGTATTGCACGGTTTGTCGCAGCGGGCGTGTGTTTCTCCCTGAAGTGAATGGAAAGCCAGAGTCATTTCGATTGGTGGGCATGGATCATTTCAATGCAATGTTTGAAGACGCAACTACTAAAAGTTGGTGGAGGCAGGTGAATGGCGAGGCAGTGGCAGGTCCGCTGAAAGGCAAGCTGCTCAATGAATTTCCTTCCGTTCAAATGACCCTCGCTGAATGGATCAGCCTCCATCCCGATACGAAGATCTTGCAACCCGACTCCACATTTTCAGAGGCTTACGAAGGTTTAAAAGAATATGACGAGGGTAAGAAGAAGGGCAGACTGGAGCGAAGAGATTCTTTGCCCTGGATGACAAAATCGTGGATTGTCGGCATTCAGGTTGGAATGGAGGCCCGTGCTTATGATTGGATTGAACTTCAAAAGTCAAGAACCATTAATGATAGGCTGGGAGGTGTTCCTTTGCTGGTCGTGGCGAATCCAGATTCCATTTCCTTTCATACTTTTAATCGGATGGTCGATGGAGAAATACTTTTGTTTTCACTAAATGAAAGTAGCCAGACGCTCATGGATTCGAAAACCAATTCAACCTGGAACTGGAGCGGACAATGCGTGGCAGGCAGTCTTCAAGGGCAGATGTTGAAACCGCTGCAATCGTATCAGGAGTATTGGCACTCGTGGCAAACGTTTCATCCACAAACAACAAAGTATACGATTTCAAATTCCAAACTTTGATTCGACGTGCCATCAGCGAAATCTTCAATGGATGAAAGGGTCTGGTGGAAAGAGTCCATTGTCTACCAGATTTATCCCCGCAGTTTCAACGACAGCAACGGTGATGGCATTGGCGATCTCAGGGGCATCACACAGAAACTTGATTATATCCAGCAGCTTGGTGTGGATGTCGTTTGGTTAAATCCTATTTTCAAATCACCCAATGACGATGGTGGTTATGATATTAGTGATTACTATGACATCCAGCCTGAGTTTGGTACGATGGCAGATTTTGATCTGTTGCTGGCGGGCTTGCATGAACGAGGCCTTAAGCTCATGATGGACCTGGTAGTGAACCACTCGTCAGATGAGCATCCATGGTTTGTAGAATCACGAAAATCAAAGGACAATCCTTTTCGGAATTTCTATTTTTGGAAAGCAGGCAAGGATGGAGGCCCCCCCAACAATTGGCCATCTTTCTTTGGTGGCAGCGCCTGGGAATTGGATAAGGCAACAGGGGAATATTACCTCCACCTCTTTTCAAAGAAGCAACCGGACTTGAACTGGGAGCATCCATCGCTCAGAAATGAAATTCATAAGCTGATGAGATTCTGGCTCGACAAAGGCGTCGATGCTTTGAGGCTTGATGTAATTTCAGCCATCTCAAAAAGAACTGATTTTCAGGATACGGATACGCCGGATTTTAATGAGACAATACGGAAATATTATGCCAATGGCCCCCGCCTAAAAGAATTTATTGGTGAGATGAAGTCGAAAGTCTGGAATTCCTATACTGTCATGACGGTCGGAGAAGGACCGGGCATTACCCCATTTAATACCAGTGACTATCTTGATCACGGTCTCAACATGATTTTTCATTTCGGCCACATGTTCTTAGACCAGGGCCCTGGTGGTCGCTTTGATCCGGTGCCTTGGTCAATGAAGGATTTCACGCAGATTTTCAAAACCTGGGATGATGCTTTTGCCAAGAAAGGATGGGGGAGTATTTTTTTGGGGAATCATGATTTTTCGCGCATGGTATCGCGGTGGGGAGATGACAAACTGCATTGGGAGAAATCTTCAAAGTTGCTTTGTACCATGATACTTTCCATGAGGGGCACGCCTTTCATTTTTCAAGGAGATGAAATTGGTATGACCAATATTGAACTAAAGTCAATCAAAGAATCGAAAGACATTGAGACCACCACTGGATGGGTAGAAGCTCGGAAAAGAGGATTGACGGAGGTGGAATTCCTGGCACTCGCCAATTATGCTGGGCGTGACAATGCCCGGACCCCGGTTCAGTGGGACGATTCGCAACATGCTGGTTTTACCAGCGGAATGCCCTGGATGAGTATTAACCAAAACAAAGACGCGATTAACGTGGCAGCTCAACAAGCTAAAAGTGAGTCTGTTCTAACCTACTTTAAGCAAATGACGACGTTCCGAAAGGAGCATCCCATTCTTACTTATGGGCATTACGAGCCAATGGATAGCGGGCATGAGAGGCTGTTCATTTATTGTCGCCAATGGGGTGAAGAAAAATGGTGCGTGGTGTTAAACTTTTCTGGAGAGAATGCTAACTTTCCTGATATGCCGGCCCTTAAGAGCAGGATAAAGTTGGTCGGTAATTATACTGATGATGACACTAAAATGATCCGTCCCTGGGAAGCAGTGATCTTTAAAATATGAGCGAATCAAGAAAACATCTCTGGGGCATAGACCTTGGGGGAACCAAGGCAGAAGGTGTTGTGCTAGGTCCAGGAGGCTTGAAAGAAATTCTTTTTAGGGATCGGGTACCGACTGGAGCGGACAACGGATATGACCACATACTATCACAAATTGATAAGCTTGTGAAGATGATGGAGCAGAAGATGGGGTACAGACCAGATCGACTGGGCATCTGTACTCCAGGTACGCTTGATCCTGGGCTTGGCACCATGAAGGGATGCAACTCAGAGTGCATGAATGGAAAAGCTTCGAAGAAAGATTTGGAAAAATTATTAGGTCTTCAGATTTCCATCGCGAATGATGCCAATTGTTTTGCTCTTGCAGAAACAAAAATGGGAGTGGTGAAAGAAAAATTCCCCAATGCAACCGTGGTATTTGGAGTGATCATGGGTACCGGCGTAGGTGGAGGGTTGGTGGTGGATGGTAAAGTGATTAATGGCCTGCAGGGAATCGCAGGAGAGTGGGGTCACAACTTTTTAGATGAATCCGGTGGCCCCTGTTATTGTGGCAAGAGTGGTTGCGTGGAAAAGGTTCTGGCAGGGCCATCCTTAGAACGATATTACGAATCAGTGACAGGCAAGAAAAGATCCCTAAAAGAAATTTATTCTTTATACAAGTCAGGCGATGATGAATCAACCAAAACAATTCAGCGAATGTCGTTCTTCTTTGGGAAGGCACTTAGCGTTATCATCAATATCATTGACCCGGATGTGATTGTCATTGGAGGTGGAGTGGGAAACATTGATGAAATCTATACTGACGGCGTGGCTTCGGTAAAGAATTTTGTCTTTAATAATGGAGTACTCGATACGTCGATTGTCAAGCCCATGCTGGGTGACAGCGCGGGTGTATTTGGAGCAGCGTACCTAACCAATTAATAGACATCCTATGAAACGCATCGCAATTCTGGGCCCGATTCCACGCGACCACATTGTTACTCACAACGGCGACCTGATACAAAAATGGGGATGTGTAACCCATCCGGTGATAGCTTTGTCAACCATGGCGGGAGAGAAAATCGAAGTAATTCCTGTCTCTCATCTCCGTTCGGTAGACCTTGATAATGTCAAAGAAGTATTTCATGGTCATAAGGGTATCAATCTGAACCATTTGACCGCTAAGAACGACCAGGGGGATATTATCAGTTTGCGCTTTTTGGATATGAATAATCGCCTGGAGCGTCAAACCGGGTTCATGGACCCGATCATGCCTGATGACATGAAGGGCCTTCTCGATTGCAAGGTCTTTGTGTTCATACCCATCAGTGATTACGAGATTTCATTGGATACGTTGAGGTTTCTGAAAAAGAAAAGCAAAGGCATTATCGTTTTTGATGCCCATGGCCCCACCACCGCTTGCCTTGTCACCGGGGAACGACAAAGGAAATTCTGGATTGACCGCGACCAATGGCTGCCTTACATTGATGTATTGAAAATGAACCTCGAAGAAGCACAAGCTTCCTGGTTTAAAAAGGAATATGAGACTACTGATTTTGTAACAACAGAAGAATTAGATCGTGAAAGCCTTCGTGCATTTGCAGAACATTGTCTCGCCAAAGGAGTGAGTTGTGTCTACATCACGGTGGACTCCAGGGGTTGCCTTACGTACTAT
>JAYVRH010000197.1:0-2135 GCA_043776495.1 Cyclobacteriaceae bacterium | reverse complement strand
TAGCATTGGTGATGACAGCTACGGAGTAAGTGTATTGAACGGTAGTGCAAACAGATGCATTGCCTGTGATGTTGCCAGGTTGGGCCGGTACTGAGGTTATTGTAATGGCCTTACTTGAGGATGAGCTTGCGCCACACGAATTGTTTGCCGTCACTGAAATATTGCCAGCAATCCCAACGGCAGAGTAGGTAATGCTATTGGTCGTACTGGTTCCTGTCCAGCCGGTTGGTTGAGACCAGGTGTAAGAAGTTGCCCCTGTCACTGCCGCCACACTGTAAGTAGTGGGGGCTCCTGAGCAAGCCGCAGCATTACCTGTTATTGATCCCGGTGTAGGTGGAACACCACTGGCGACGGTCAAAGTCTGCGCTACCGATGTACATGTGCCGCTAATTGCATAGACAGAAACAGAGCCTCCCGTCGATGAAGTCGTAACATTTATCGATGTGGTAGTCGAAGCTGGATTTGGTGTCCATCCCGATGGCAAGCCCCACGAGTAAGAAGTTGCTCCACCCACCGCTGCAATGCTATAAGCGTTCGCTGTGCCCGAACAGACAACGGTATTCCCGGTGATGGTACCAGGTTGAGCAGGTGGAGTATTCATAGTGATTGCCAGAACCCTTGCTGGGCCTGTTCCGCAAACATTGGTTGCGGTGACACTTATGTTTCCGCTGGTAGCGCTTGCATTAAAATTTACCAACACGTTAAAGGTACTCCCGCTGATAGTCGCGCCCGTGCCTGAATAGGACCAGCTATAGGCAACGGTTGGATCATTGGGCACGCTGTACGGCACATTGTTTTGGCTTTGGCAAACCGATGCCACAGAGTTATCAAAGGCACCGGGCATTGGTGGCACCGAGCTGCTTACTGCAATCGCCAACGTCCTTGCGGTACTCGTAGTACATCCGTTGGTTGCAGTCACACTTAAATTCCCGCTGGTGGCGCTTGCGCTATAACTCACCGTAACGGAGTTGGTACTCCCGGTAATGGATGCACCTGTGCCGGAATAGGACCAGTTGTAGGTAACCGTTGGATCATTGGGTATGGTATAGGTTACATTGCTCTGAGGTCGGCAAATAGCGGTAGGTCCAACTGTAAATGCCGCGGGCTGGGCTACATTCTGGGTAGATATATTAAGAATAAAAGATCCTTTGTCAATAGAAAAGGCTCCAAAGACAAGAACAAGATAAGGTGTGGCATTCGTCGAGCACCAGGACACTTCTGATTGACTGCTACAGAAATTATCATTGCCATCCACACAAACAAGAGATCCACATGTTCCGGTGAATACGGCAATTTGTGTATCAAAGGATGCGGTCCCGCAGACTGAAGCAGTCAATTTCTGACCACTTCCCACTACAGTGTACCAGAGTCCGTTACCCGCTGCAATTCCAAAAGCGGACCCACAGTTAGGCACTGTCTCAGCAGTTGCCAACGTAGTATTTCCGGATGTCGCCGACGGTATGGCAACACTAATGGCATTGGCGCAATCATCATTGCTCGGAGCTTGCGCAATGGCCTTCTCCACTAAGGTAAGCAGAGCAAAAGCTAAAAGAACTTGCAGTAATCTTGTAGAGAGTTTCATAAAAATTTTGTTTGACGAAATTGACAGATTGAATTTACCGTTGCTTGCCCTCTCAAACCAACTGACTTTTGTCAATGAGGCTATATACTTTGCAGAAGGGGGTCAATTCTTTGTGAATGAAATCAGCAGGCTTCTTTGTCAATCAATTTTGCATCACCGAAAACAGGGATTCAATTTGTTGACTTAATAAGTATCAAATCGATGCAAAATAAATTGTAGGTTTATTCGGGGATTGATCAACAAACTCTATAATGAACCGAGAGAAAGTCAAAATATTGGTGGTGGAAGACAATCCTGTGGTTGCGGAGGATATCAAGGAGACCTTAACACGCTATGGATATGAAGTGGTGGCCGTGGCAGACAATGGCCAGGATGCTTTGGAAAACGTAAAGTCATTCGACCCTGACCTTGCCCTGCTCGACATTCACCTGAAGGGAGATATGAGTGGCATTGATGTGGCGAAAGTCATCAGCGATCAATACGCCTTCCCGTTCATTTATCTCTCTGCTTATTCAGACACCAATACTTTTGAAGAAGCTAAGGTGACGAAACC
>JAYVRH010000196.1:0-6926 GCA_043776495.1 Cyclobacteriaceae bacterium | reverse complement strand
TGAAAAAAGAACTTCATAAGAATGCCGGAGGCAACACCCATCAACAAGTCTGTTGAGACAGTAACGATGATGGTTACCACAAAAATGACCAATTGCTCTGCTCCGATTTTGTAAGTTTTGAAAAACTCATTGGGCGACGCAAGACGATAGCCCACGGCAATCAGCAAGGCCGCCAGCGCAGTATTAGGAATCATTTCGATAACGGGGATAAACAACACCATCGCCACCAAAAGGAATATGCCGTGGAAAAAATTGGCCCACCGGGTACGACCTCCAAAAGTAATGTTGGCTGAACTCCGTGCCACCTCCGAGATCATGGGGAGTCCGCCCAGAAGACCTGAGAGGCTATTGCCCAGTCCCACCGCCACCAGGTCCTTGTTTGGATTGGAGATTCGTTTCCATGGGTCTAATCCATCAATGGCTTTTACTGTAAGCAATGACTCCAGACTGTTGACGAAAAGAAACATAAAGACATATTTCCAAAATACGTACGAGCCTATCGCCGAAAAATCAGCGTTGAAACTTACCATTTCCCAGAAGTTGCCAATCTTGACCAGATCAAAAGCTGGCTCGGTATGCTTGAAATCCATGATCGTCGCCAGTGGAATCGTCACCATCAAGACGACCATCGGGGAAGGTATTTTTTTTATTGCTTTTATTTTAAGCAGGGGCATTCCAAAAATGATCACCAGACTAATGATTCCCACCAAAGTCACGCGGGGGTCTTCGTTCATGATCGAATGTGGGATCATTTCAAATAACTCGATGGGGTCCAATCCTTTTAAGGCGGCAGGGTCAATGCCTAAAAGCACATGTATTTGTTTAGAAAATATGATCAGTCCGATCGCCGCCAGCATGCCGTGTACGGCGGAGTGAGGGAAAAAATCACTGAGGGATCCGAATTTCAAAAATCCAAAACCAATTTGAATCACCGAAGCCACCACAATTACACCCAGTGCCAAATGCCACCCCTGTGTTCCTCCTCCCAATTCGGTTACCGCACCGGCACATATGGTGATAAGGCCTGCTGCGGGACCTTTGATGGTCAAACGTGAGCCTGCAAAAAAACTGACAAACAATCCTCCGATCATCGCGGTAAGCACGCCCATGGCGGGTGGGAATTCGCTGGCTTTGGCAATGCCCAGACTCAAAGGCAGCGCCAGCAAAAAGACTAGGAAGCCAGACAATGCATCTGTGCGCCAGTTTTGTTTCAGGCCTTCAAGCCCGTCTTTTGGAATTTCAGCAGTAATCATATTTAAAAGTCTTTAGAGAGTTTATTTAGGAGTGGGTCACAGGTATGTTGAATTATTCCCCGTATTATTTTTTCTTTCCCCGAATCATTTCCAGGACGCCATTTACAAAAGTAAGAGGGTGTGGTGGGTTGCCCGGAACGTATAAATCGATTGGATACTTATCGAGGAAAGCGCGGTTAAGTGCTTTGCTACCTGTGAAGATCCCGCCGCTGATGGCATCGGTGCCCACAAGAATGATGATCTTAGGAGACGGTACTGCATCATAACAAATTTGCGTCGCCTCTGCCATATTCTGACTGATGGGTCCTGTGATCACAATACCATCGGTGTGACGGGGAGAGGCAAGGAATTCAATTCCAAAGCGACCCATGTCAAAGTTCGGATTACCGCATGCATTCAATTCAGCTTCGTCTGCATTTGAACCTGCCGCTGATATCTCCCGTAGTTTGAGCGAACGTCCGAACAGGGACCTGATTTCTTTCCGGATTTTTGTTTCATCCAGCTCAATGGACTGCATGTCTCCCTCTTTTACAATCATCCGCTCCCGGACGTTGGTTGCAATTTTGTAGTCGGTCGTAAATTTTATTTTGTTGGGAAAGGCAAAGGAGCACTCTCCACACATAACACATTTACCCATGTCAATGCTTACTGGCGCTTTGCCGATGGCACCTGTGGGGCACAGCGCAACCAAAGCATCTTCATCCACTTTGTCTGTGGAAATTTCTGGCCTTCCTTTAAAGGGTCCCGGGACCTGAGGCTTGGTCACGTCTGGAATGAACTGCTTACCCAGTCGGTTTAGAATTTTGATTTCTGCTATCATAGACTGAAAACTTTTGAAGGTTGAAAATATCTTAAAGAGTCGTGTATCATGGTTTCTCTGTTAAGTGAGAATGGAAATGGCCGAATAAATAAGGTTGGTAAAAAATACAGGTGGATCAAAAGCAAGATAAATGATCAGAGCAATCATCAGGAACTGAGATACAGTCTCCATTTGATTGATGTGTACAGGCCCAGCCGATTGATCGCGTGCGTAGAGGAGCTGAGCGAAATTTTTTATGAAAACAAAAATAATGACCGATAACATGATCAGCGCAAATATCCCGACGAAGTAATGGCTTCCCCCAAAAAGCGCTTTAAACACCATAAGTTCACTTACAAACAGTCCGGAGGGTGGCATCGCAGTGATCATGATAAACAACAAGAGAATGACCACCGCACCCAATGGGTTGACCTTCATGTATCCACCCGTATCCTTAATCCAGTAGCTATTGTAAACGCTGTTAACCTGGCCAATCTGGTAAAACAATCCTGCTTTGGCAAAGGAGTGCAAAATGATGTGCAGGATCGCAGCAAAATAACCAATACCCCCCACTGAAAGTGCAAGTGCAACGATACCCATTTGCTCGAGGCTGGAGAAAGCGAACATGCGTTTGAAATGTTTGACGCGTAAGAGTTGCATGGCCGATAGTGCGATGGAGACGATCCCACATATCATTAAGACACGGTTTGCCCACGGCAGCGCATCAGTTTGTGAAATGATGGCATAGAACCTGAAGACACCTAAAAAACCGACATTCATCAAGGTGGTTGAAATGAAAGCGCTGATGGGTGGCGGTGCTCCAGTGTGGGCATCCACGCAGACCGTATGTAGTGGAAACAAACCCCACTTTGCACTGAATCCGGTAAGGACCAGAATAAATACAATCTTCAGCCAGGTAATGTTCATCCCCGTTGCTGAAGCTGTTAGTTGGTCAAGATAGAGCTCCGTTAAGCCGCTGGCAGACGCAAGGGCGCTGAGGAAAAGAATGCCAAGGAACGCGAAAGAAATGCCAATGGAACAGATAAATATATATTTCCAGGCAGCTTCTACCGCGATTGCGGTACGTTCATGATAAATTAAGATAGAGACACTGACCGTTGTAACTTCAAGCCAAAACCAAAGTACACCCACATGGTTGGCAAAGTAGGCTCCAGTCATGGAGGCAATGAGCAGGATCAAGGCCGCATAATAAATACTGATATTTTGTGGACTGTTCGGATGCCGCTTTATATACAGGTAACTATGGTAAAATGTGGTGATGGACAAAATGGAAAGTACAAGAGAAAGTAGAATTCCCAGGGAATCAAAACTAAAATACCAGGAGTCGGCAGCACCTTGATTCAGAAACGCATAACCGGTCAGACCAACCTGTGCGGAAAGAAAGAGGAATCCAATAGCCTGATTGGCCGTACTGTTTTTCAGGTACAGAATCAGTCCGCTGCAAATAATCGCCAAAGTCACGTAAGCTGCAATCATCATTGGCTACTCTTTTAATTGCGACAAGTTGTCAATATCAATGTTCTCATAAGTTTCACCCACTTTATTAATGAAAATGCCAAGGGCCAGAATGCTAATAAAAATATCCAGGAGAATAGCATATTGAACCATCATCGTCATTTCTGCGCCTACAGCCAGCGACATCAGGAAGATTCCGTTTTCAATCACGAGGTATCCAATCAAATGCGTAAATACGCTTCGGTGGTTGATGATGAAGTATATGCCAATAATCACTGTTGAAGTCGCAACGGCAAAGAACATGGTTTGGACCTGCAGGTCGTGCAGATAATTGCTCAGCACAAAACCAAAAATCAGGACGATGCAAACAATCAGGATGGACACGAAAGTGGGCACTTTACTTTGACTAAGTCGCTTCAGACGGTTTCGTTTCCTTACATAATTAAGGAAAAGAGGTGTCGCAACCGACTTGACGATCAGGGTCTCAAGAAGTATTAAGATCAGATAGGGCACATCAAGGTGCTTGAGCTGATAATAGGCCAGGCCAAAGAGCAGGATCCCCTGGATGACGAGAAGGGAAACAAATTGCCGAACCTGCTCCGCCATGACGAGGTAGATGAGGGTTATGCTAAACAGTATGATCAATAAAAAGATCATAGGCCGGTCGTTATAAATTTGTGTGCGAAAACCAATGAGGTTAGAAATACTATTAAAGAAATAGCGGACAATGTCAGAATCCATTGTGGATTTCTGGCCATCTTATTTCTTGCCCGGAACGACTCCAGGATGCCAATCGCCAGGGCAAATAGAATTTGCACCAGAATGAAAATCCCGGTTTGCTCACTCAAATTGTCGGTTACTGGGATTACGAAGTTGGCGATTAAGGAACCATAAATGGCAAACTTGAGCCACGTAGCCATTTGGATAATAGCCAGATCAAATCCACTTGTATCGAGTACCATCACCTCATGGACCATTGTAAGTTCGAGATGGGTAGTGGGATCATCCACCGGAAGCCGACTGTTTTCAACCAGAGAGATTTGTAACAGCAAATTAATACTCACTACTACAATCAGTAGGGGTAGGTATGAATTCACGTTTAAGTGTACAAAGATGTCATGAAAGGAAGTGTGGTCCGTAAGCAAGGCGAGCGAACCCATCAGAATGAAAAATGCAGGTTCTACCAGCATGGAGTATAAAGCTTCCCGATTGGCACCCATACCCTCGAAGCCGCTGCCAGTATCCATGGCGCCGATAATCATTAGGAATTTTCCTATCGCAAGGATGTAGGCAAAAAAAAGAAAATCACCTTCAAAAGCTAAAAATCCCTTGTACTGGCCAAATGGAATAAACAACAAGGCAACTAAGACAGAAGCGCCGTAGACAAGCGGTGCAATTTGAAATATCAGACTGCTGGTACGGCTATACACACTGCCTTTCTGAAATAGCCGGATTACATCCAAAAGCGGTTGAAATAGTCCAGGCCCTTTGCGCCCGCATAGCCTGGCTTTGGTCATGATAATGATCCCCGGAAAAATCAGGCTTGAAACAACAATCAATATCAAATTCAGAAAAGCCATGAGTTTTATAACAGTTGGAATATTGTTAATAGGAAAATGACTATCATAAATACAAGCGAATAAAGGACGTAATGCTGCAGTTTTCCTGTTTGAAATACCGCTGATTTCTCCATTACATCTGTCAAGAGTTTTACGGGGCGGTTGATCAGGTAAACCTCTGACGTGTCGGTGGCTTTGGTTTCAAATGTCCGGACTGCTGGGAATATTTCCTTTGTGGCGAACGAATCATAATTACTTTTCACGTTGACGACCGGGCTTACGATGTCAACATAATTCTGTCCATACGAAGTGGCGGTGTATTGGTGTACGGCAGGGTTCGCCCCGGAATAGCCACAACCCCAGGTCGGACCTGATTCAACTTTTACTTTTTTCTGTTGGAGGCTTTTCGCTAACCACAAGAGGACGGCAAACCCAATAAACATCCAAGATCCCGAAGCAACGTTATCGAGCGTGAAGAGTGTTTCCCTTATGGTTGAGGTATCGTCAACGAACAGGTGCGTGACGTTGCTAACGGGCCCGACAAAAAAGCTTGGGGCAAGGCCGATCGCAATGATGATGACGCCCGTGGCCAATTTGGATATGATCATGGTGCCGGAATCTTCTTGTGCATGCATGGGGGCATCCGTGCGGGAATTGCCCAGGAAGACAATACTGAAAACCTTGGTGAAGCAAAAAATAGCAAGACCTCCTATTAATACCAATCCTACAATCGTAAAGAGCAGGATCAAATCCATGGCCAGACCCATCGATTGGAGGCTTTTGAATAGAGAAGAATAGATCAGGAATTCTGAAATGAATCCATTGAATGGAGGAAGTCCGCAGATGGCCAGGGCGCCAAGTAAAAAGAGCATAGCCGTTCTTGGCATGGTTTTGATCAACCCGCCCAGATGGTCGATGTGTCGAGTATGGGTTTGCTGATTAACACTCCCGGCGGCATAAAAAAGTATTGACTTAAATAAAGAATGGTTCATTACATGGAGAAGGCCTCCTGTAAAACCCAGAACAGCCAGGGGGGCAATATGCTTTGATATGCCGATCAATCCAATTCCAATCCCGATCCCAATGATTCCTATATTTTCAATACTGTGATAGGCCAATAATTTCTTTATGTCGTGCTGGACGATCGCATACATCACGCCAAGGAGCCCCGACACAAGGGATACAACTAAAATAAAAAGGCCAATGGTAAACAGTTCCGTATGCACATAGGTAAGCACCCGAAGCATTCCATAAATTCCCATTTTGATCATTACCCCACTCATCACCCCGGATACATGTGCCGGAGCAGCAGGGTGGGCATGAGGCAACCAGGTATGCAATGGCATAAACCCAGCTTTGATTCCGAATCCAATAAAGAAAACCAGGAAGAGTGGAAAGACAGGGAAAGAAGCAAAATATAAGGCCAGCCCATCCATATTAAAGTCGCTTCCGGTTTTAATGGTCGCATAGATAAGACCACTCATGATGAAGAGGAATGCCACATGCATTTGTATCAGGTAATTGATACCGATCTTGATATTCTCCTTTTTTTCGGATTCAAAAATCACCAGGAGGAAGGAAGAGATCGCCATCAATTCCCACACGATCAAAAACGCCAGGCCGTCGCGGAGCATGCAAACGAGTAGCATGGAAAAATGAAGCCATAAAAAGCTGAAATAGTGAAGCGAGAGTTCTGTGTTATTCTTGCTGCTGACATAGGGTTTTAAATAGCCCAGAGCATACAACCCGCCAGTAAGAGCGGTAAAATTAATCACCAGAATGAAATAGGCTGATAAAGAATCGATCACAAGGTGAACGTCCTTTCCCAGAAGGTTAAGG
>JAYVRH010000195.1:0-6931 GCA_043776495.1 Cyclobacteriaceae bacterium | reverse complement strand
AGCGTATAGTTTGTATTTCATACTTGGATCAATAGAAGAAAAATTTTGCCAGGTGCTTGTGATCAGTTCTTCTGCAACCCCTGATCCGAGCTTGCGATACCGAGTTTCCATGGCCAGGAGTTTTTCTTCGTAGGAGGAGTTTTCAGGAAATAACTCCTTCATCTTTTCGAGGATGGTGTCACGCTCGTTTGGATGGAGCGAGCCATCCACCGAGGCAAGGTGCAAGAATAGAAGTAACGAAAAATCCTCAAAGTTTTCTAATTCATTCATCGGTCACATTTCTCCCACCAAGTTAACGTTTATCCGATAAATTTTAAGAGCAGATTCTAAGGCCAAAAAACTGAAGGTATTAAATACATTTCCCGCTGATTTGCGCAGATCTTTTCCAGGCACTTTTGCGGTAATCAGCGCTGATTCCATCTAACTCGTCATCTGCCCTATAGCCAAGGTCAATTTAATAGCCACAGATTACACAGATGATTTTATCAGTGGTAATCTGTGCAATCTGTGGTAAAGTAAAGATTCCAAATTCAGCCTGACTCAAGTTAGAAATCTAGTTTTAGCTCCCAGGTCTTAGAATCTGCGTAGCATTCAATCTCCGGAAATCGGCTGGACCACCTCAGCAAACTCCAATTTAAGAATAGCCCCATTCGATGATCTGCTGGGAATAAATCTGGAGCAAAAAAATAAGGCCCCAACTTTCGTTAGGGCCTTATTCATGTAAAGATAATTAGATATTACATCATACCGCCCATTCCACCGCCACCGGGCATGTGGGGAGCTTCCTTCTCTTCCTGTATGTCAGAAACGACTGCTTCCGTGGTGAGCAATAGGCCAGCAATAGAAGCTGCGTTTTCAAGTGCAAGACGTGCTACTTTCGTAGGGTCAATGATCCCAGCTGCGAAGAAATCTTCGTACTTGTTATCACTCGCGTTGAAACCGAAATCCTTTTTGCCATCTTTTACTTTGTTGACTACTACAGAACCTTCCTGTCCGGCATTTTCTGCGATCGTCCTCAAGGGTGACTCAAGTGCCAACCTTATGATGTTCACGCCAGTTGCCTGATCCTCGTTATCAACTGCCAATGTCTTCAATGCGTCAATAGCACGAATATAAGCTACACCACCACCAGGGATAATGCCTTCCTGAACAGCAGCCCGGGTTGCGTGCAATGCATCGTCAACACGATCCTTCTTCTCTTTCATTTCAACTTCTGTGACGGCACCGATATAAAGGATGGCCACGCCGCCGGAAAGTTTAGCAAGACGTTCTTGCAATTTTTCACGGTCGTAATCAGAAGTGGTAGATTCAATCTGAGATTTGATTTGGTTGATCCGGCCAGTAATTTCTGCCTTCTTGCCAGCACCATTTACAATCGTTGTATTGTCTTTGTCGATGTTGATCTTCTCAGCACGGCCAAGAGAATCTAATTTCGCATCTTCAAGCTTCATGCCTGTTTCTTCAGAGATCACTTTACCTCCTGTGAGGACAGCGATATCTTCAAGCATGGCTTTTCTGCGATCTCCAAATCCAGGAGCCTTTACAGCAGCAACACGTAGAGCACCACGAATTTTGTTCACCACCAGGGTAGCAAGCGCTTCGCCTTCCACTTCTTCGGCAATAATCAACAATGGCTTTCCTGTTTGTGCCGTTGTTTCCAGGATGGGGAGAAGCTCTTTCATTGAAGAGATCTTCTTGTCATAGATAAGAATATAAGGGCTTTCGAGGTCCGCTTCCATCTTCTCTGTATTGGTAACGAAATAAGGGGAGAGGTATCCACGATCAAACTGCATTCCTTCTACCGTCTTCACTTCAGTCTCTGTTCCTTTTGCTTCTTCCACTGTGATCACACCATCTTTGCCAACTTTCTCCATGGCTGTGGCAATCATTTTCCCAATTTCATGATCGTTGTTGGAGGAGATCGTTGCAACTTGCGTGATCTCATGCGACCCTTTAATTGTTTTTGACTGCTTCTTTAGACTTTCAACAACAGCATCAACCGCTTTGTCGATGCCACGCTTCAGGTCCATAGGATTAGCACCAGCGGCCACGTTCTTTATTCCATGTGAATAGATGGCTTGTGCCAGGACGGTAGCGGTAGTGGTACCGTCACCGGCAGCGTCTGCTGTCTTTGAAGCTACTTCCTTCACGAGTTGTGCCCCCATGTTTTCGATCGGATCCTTCAACTCAATTTCCTTCGCTACCGTTACACCATCTTTTGTGATGGTAGGAGCACCAAATTTTTTGTCAAGAATAACGTTCCTTCCTTTTGGACCGAGCGTTACTTTCACTGCATTGGCCAATTTATCCACGCCCTTCTTAATCCGGTCGCGGGCAGAGGTATCGAATGTAATTTCTTTTGCCATAAGTCGTAATAGTTTTAATTGTTTGTTTAGATCGTTCCGAAGATGTCGGAATTACGCATGATGAGATAATCCTTGCCGTCAATGGTGATCTCGGTGCCGGCATATTTACCGTACAGAATATGTTCACCAACTTTCACAGTAACGGGCTTATCTTTTACGCCTTCACCTACTGCAATTACTTTTCCTTTTTGGGGTTTTTCTTTGGCGGTGTCCGGGATGATAATGCCGGAAGCCGTCTTTTCTTCTGCCGCAGCTGGTTCGACCAGAACACGGTCTTCATTGGGTTTGAAATTGATTTTAGCCATATGGATTTAGAGTTTTATAAATTATAAACTGCTGCGCGTGTGTCGATTTTCATGCCAAAAGGGCATTTCTGACAATTCACGCCATTTCTGGTGCAAAGATACCTCTTGGGCTGTCAACTTTGACCGATATGTCAGGTCACATTGGAAAAAATGGCAGATTTAACCGGAAAGTAACTTTTTCGTATAATTAGACTATAATTCCACGATCAATGGAGAACCTTAAGGATAATTGGTTAACAGATGGCCTCATTGACTTCGAGTTCAAGAAGTATGTGCTGCTTGCTTACTTGAAAAATGTAAAGGAGTCTTTTGGTAGGGTGGAGTTATATCCACATTTATCCGATCTCGTCTTTCACTACAGAAACCTTGTGGCGCTCCAGGAGAACAAAGCGCTGATCTATGAATCGTTTCCGAAGGAACTATCGCTTGAAAATTTGAAGACGCTGGAACTCAACTACAAAAAAATGATCGAAGATGATGCGGTGATGCAAGAGCTTGAGTCCATTATGGAATTTGCCGTACCTCAGCTTAAAGATTTCATGAAGGAAGGTTCCACGATCTATGAATTTGTGGAATCAAAGGTTGAGCTCTCGCATGTTGGGGTTGTCCCACTTTATGCCACGGAAGGTTACATGTTTATAACTCAGCCACCAGAGAAAGAGACCAATGTGTATAGATATCAGGTAACAGTTTACCAAAGCAGTTCTGAATCTATGAGGGGACTGCAAACACAATTGATTTGCACTACCCAATACAACCTCACAAACACCTACGAGCACATGAAAAGGGAATTGATTCGTCAGTATGCCGACCTTCCCAATCCTGCTGCTTTTCTTTTCTTGTCAAAAATGAAATTTCCTTATCTCCAAACCCTTGTCCCCGTAGCAAAGAGATTGTTGGTAAAGCACCTTTCGAATCGAGACTAGAAACTACTTGGGATTAGAGGTAGAGGCCGAATCCGTTTTCTTGAGACCTTGATTTTGAACAGGAACGCCCTGCTGCTCCTTTGCTCGTTCTAACAGCTCATCAGCCGAAGCTCCTGCGTTTGGGGTGGCAAAATTGGTGGCAAGGGTGAACACCATCAAAGAAATGGCCAGACCCCAGGTGAGACGCTCGAGTAGGTCACCTGTTTTCTTTACACCAATCAGGTTGCTTGCACTGCTTCCTCCAAACTGGCTTGACAATCCGCCACCTTTTGAGTTTTGAGCTAAAACTACCAGAACCAATAAAACAGCGGCGAAAATCGTAAGGCTAACGTATAAAGTGTACATAAGTTAATTTTTCAGGTTCTCAATTTGAGCGGCAAAGTAAGTCTTTTTCTGTGGAAACTTCCAAATCAGCTTCTTAAGAACTTCGATGGCCTTGTCCTTCTTGCCCTGCTTAAGCAGGATATCAACCAATGTTTCGGATACGATATTATCGCTGAAAATACCGGAGTTTTCTGAAAGATCGTCGGTTGGTTCGACAGGCTTTGGCTTTGAAAGAACCGGTTTGGTTTTTATGAATTGCTCAATGATTTCGTTTTGTTCTTTTTGCTTTGCTCCTTCTACCTTTAATTTCTTCTTCGTTGACTTTAATTCTTCAAGGAGCGGATCAGCAACAGGTTCTTTTGGACCCTTGAATTGTTGGCTCGTCTCCACTGTATTTCCTTGTGACTTATTGAATTCATCAACGCTTATTTCGAATTCGTGCTTAAGCTTTTGTAATTTTTGAAGCTCGTGCATGAGGTCATCTCTCAATGCATCGCCATTCAACGATACGCCATGCAAAGGTTGCGGGTTTTGATATTCAATCAATGGCTCCACCGCTTCCGTCCTCGGTTCATCCGGTAATGCTGGTGAAATTAAATTAGGTAGGCTTATTCTTTCAGTTTTTCCCGCAGTCATCACCCACTTCAAAACATTCCGATCAGTAGAGTACAATGCACTTTGATTTAAGATCTCCGTTTTTTCAGGAGACTTCAGATCCAGCGCAGCCCTCGACCGAAGAAGGTAAAGTATTTGACTATAGGGATATTCCTTCGAAAGTTTACCAATCTCTTCGAACTCACCTTGAGTGAGGTTAGTGAAATTCTTTATCAACAAATGGAAACCCGAAGCATCCATGAAATGAAATTGGTTGGATGGTAAATCTAATTGAAAATTTGAGCCTGTACAAATGGCTGAATATTACCAACTTGCCACTGTTGCATTGAAGATGTCAATCAGTATCTGTTCAAATATCTTCTTTTCAAGGTCCTCCTGAACTGTAAGGAAATTCAGGTTATTGTCGAAATCACGGTAAAAGCTAAACGTCCTGTCCTTGAAGCCATTCTTTGGATCAATATTGTCCTCATAGGTGATTTTTACGCCAATCGTCAACCTAGAGAGTGCCGCGATGTTTGGGTCGTTAGGGTTGCCTGTCGAGACGGGCGCCACAGGATTGATACGGTATTCAGAAATGACTCCATCAATATGAAGTTCTGCACCCTCCAATATTACTCTGAGGCTTGAATTCTGTAAATAATAGTCCTTTAACTTATTTGTAAAAGTTTGCCCCAAGTTAGCTGGTGCTAAGTCAGTATTATTGAGTATTGGCTCAATCGTAATGGTCTTGGCGGAAGTAGCGGCGCCGGAAAATGAGTACACCCCGCAACCTTGGGCTACCATCAAGAGGAACAATAATGAGATAGAAATTCTAATCTTCAAGCTCGTACTCTTTGATTTTGCGATAGAGTGTGCGCTCCGATATTCCCAAATCCCGTGCCGCATATTTCCGTTTATTATTGTTCTTACGCAAGGCCCTCAAGATCAGTTCTTTTTCCTTCTTATCGATTGAAAGTGAATCATCCTCAGCCTCATGAGTTATGTCTTGAACTTCTTCTGTTTCAGATTCGGAAGCAGGGGAATTTCCGTTGATGTTTAAGACCATGGGCTCATGCGATGTACTCTTATCCGACTGTAATTCAGAAAATAAGTGTGGATTTTCTTTCACTATTTGAGCCGCATGCGAAGGGTTGGCCATGCTCTCAAGGACAATTCTCTTCAATTCATTCATATCCTTGCGCATGTCAAATAACACTTTATAAAGGATTTCTCTTTCTGAAATATCCTGAGCTGCGCCGTCCTTATATAAGGCGGGGAGGCTGCTCTGTCCAGGTAAATAGCCTTGTAAAATTTCAACCGTGATTTCTTTAGCATCGGTAGACAGAACTGAAATCTGGTCCACCAAATTTTTCAGCTGCCGGATGTTTCCCGGGAACCGATATTTGATAAGAACTTCTTTAGCTTCTTCTGTTAATGCGATGGGCTTCACTTTATAACGCTCGGCAAAATCCGAAGCAAATTTCCTGAACAACAGTTCTATATCTTTCCCACGCTCGCGCAGAGGAGGCACAAAAATTGGAACACTGTTGAGGCGATAGTAAAGATCTTCCCGAAATTTTACATTCTCTACTTTGTACATCAGGTCCACGTTTGTAGCGGCCACGACACGTACATCTGTTTTCAATACTTTGGAAGAACCGACTTTTATGAACTCGCCGTTCTCAAGCACCCGGAGCAGACGCGCTTGAGTTCCCAGGGGCATTTCCCCAATTTCATCCAGGAAAATTGTACCCCCATTCGTTACTTCAAAGTAGCCTTTGCGAGATTCATGCGCACCTGTAAAAGAGCCTTTTTCATGGCCAAAAAGCTCTGAATCGATGGTTCCTTCCGGTATGGATCCGCAGTTGATGGCAATAAATTGCCCGTGTTTCCGGGGACTGAGAGAGTGAATTATTTTTGAAAAAGATTCTTTTCCACTTCCACTTTCTCCAGTGATCAAAACGGACATTTCTGTGGGCGCTACCTGCATGGCCACCCTCACTGCATTATTAAGCATTGGAGCGTTGCCAATGATGCCAAACCGTTGTTTTACGCTTTGAATTTCGTGCTCAGTAATTGCCATTTTCTATTGCTCTTTACACAATTCTGCCCTTTAATGTTGCCTTAGAGCATTCTTCTACGGTCACATTGACGTATTCACCTGGCTTTTTATTCTCCTTGGGGAATATGATAACTTTATTCGCTGAATTCCGCCCTTGCAGAAATTCAACAGACCGTTTTGAAGGGCCTTCAATGAGCACTTTAAAAGTCTTGCCTAGATCGAGCTTATATCGCTCGAGCGAATCCCGATTTTGCTTTTGAATGATCTCTTCAAGTCTTCGCTTTTTTATCTCCTCTGGTACATCATCCTCAAACCTTTTTTCTGCCATGGTGCCTGGCCTTTCGGAATAAATAA
>JAYVRH010000194.1:0-2145 GCA_043776495.1 Cyclobacteriaceae bacterium | reverse complement strand
ATTCTGGATAAAAATCTCCCGCTGATCCGCCGGAAGTTCATCCAGGGCAAGTGAGATCTCATCCCAAATTGCTTCCCTCAACAAAGTTGACTCCGGCGTATTGTCCAGATCAGGTAAAATATCCTGAAGGGTGAGCGGCTCATCATCTTTACCGACAATACCTTCAAAATCCGCTTTCTTGGGTCTGGCTGCATCACGTCGGTAGCGGTCAATGATCTTGTTGCGGGCAACGCTGTACAACCACGATGTGATCCGGTCCAACGACTCAATTGACTCAAAGCCAGCGACGAACTGGTAGAATACATCTTGAAGTATGTCCTCCGCCTCCTCAACAGAGGATACCTTGCCACGGATAAAACTCAGCAGTTTGCCCTTCTCCTTCCGGAATGTCTCTTGTTTGATCTCCTGCATCAGGGTGATGTCAATTGCCACTGCTCGCGCCATACAACAGCATAGACGGGCAGCGAAGTGATATTATTTTAGGTAAAAATGAAAAAATTAACGGGCTTATTTCAATCCATCACCAGAGAAGTGGCGTGAAAATACAATAATCACTAATCACTTCTTCTTAAAACCAAAATGGTAGCCCACGCTTACCGTAAACGGTAAAGGCGCAGCAGAAATTTTTACCCCAAGGTTATTTAAGTTATTATAGTCTGAATCGTATTCGGAAGGTCGAAACGGAATGAGCAGTTCGATACTATAAAAATTTGTGTTCTTTCTTTTTGATCTTATTTCGAGACCAGCCCCTATTGAAGGGCCGTAATAAATTTTATCATATTGACTTGCTCCCGAAATTTTTATTGCAGCGTTATAACCATACATAATCGTCGCCGTCGGACATAGTCCCGGATTTTTTGGCAAGATCCTAAAACTCAAACCTGCGTTGTATCCAACCCCTGCCAAGGCATAACCTACTGCACCGAATACACCAACATGTTCCTCCGGAAATACGGTAAGACGGCCGCCAATACCTCCATAGTCCAAACCCAAGCCAATACCAAAGTTTACACTCGTTGATTGAGAATTCTCACCACTATTTTTGTTCTCATACTTTTTATCAAACTGAGCGAGGACGTCAATCTGAAACAATAGACATACGATCAAACTTGAGTAAACCAATTTCATAAAAATTCTGCGATGACCGTATTAAATATAATATAAATCTCTAAAACCTGTTTAGCTTTGCCCTTCCTTTTACATCACGTTTAGCCACCCGATGATCCTCTTCTTTAGGGCCCCTTCCAACCTTATTCAAGCCGTTGGAACCACGCACTCTCTTTCCGTTGACGATATTCAGAAGTTAATCTGGCTTTTTGGCGGAGCCAGACTACTGGAGGAGAAATCAATTTATGGAAGCTTTATTGGTCCCTGCAAAGAGATGATCACTCCATGGAGCACGAATGCGGTAGAGATCACTTCCACCATGGGGATACAAGGCATCGAGCGAATTGAGGAATTCATGGCGAGCGAAAATGCGGATGCAGCGCATGATCCTATGCTTCAGGTTCAATATTCGAAACTGGGCCAGGATCTCTTTACCATCCACCACATGCCCGAGGCGATCTTAGAAGTTGGTGATGTGGCTAGCTATAGCCAGAAGCAAGGACTCGCCCTCAATGGTGAAGAAATTGATTATCTAAACAACGTAAGCTTAAAACTTGGACGCAAACTTACTGACAGCGAAGTCTTTGGCTTCTCTCAGGTAAACTCCGAGCATTGTCGTCACAAGATTTTCAATGGAACGTTCATCATTGATGGAAAAGAAAAAGAGTTTACACTCTTTCAACTGATTAAAAGGACATCGCAGCAACATCCAAATTTTATTGTATCGGCTTATAAAGACAATGTAGCCTTCATTGATGGCCCAAGGATCGAACAATTTGCTCCGGCATCACAAGACAAACCAGACTATTTTAAAGTTGAAGACTTCGATTCTGTTATCTCTTTGAAGGCAGAGACCCACAATTTTCCAACCACGGTTGAACCATTTAATGGTGCCGCTACGGGCTCGGGTGGTGAGATTCGTGACCGGCTAGCAGGGGGGAAAGGATCGCTGCCCCTTGCCGGAACGGCTGTTTACATGACTGCCTATCCTCGATTGGATCATGGAAGGCCATGGGAAAAAAAATATATTGAAAGGAA
>JAYVRH010000193.1:0-2148 GCA_043776495.1 Cyclobacteriaceae bacterium | reverse complement strand
GACATCAACGTAACGGGCACCTGGCTTTGTTCAAAAGCAGTCATTCCTTTCATGAAGAAAAAAGGAAGTGGCAAAATAATCAATTTGGCAAGTACGCTCGGACTGGTTGGCCTCGCCAACCGCACACCCTATGCCTCGAGCAAAGGTGCTGTCGTACAGATGACACGGGCGCTCGCTTTGGAACTTGCGCCATTCAACATCAACGTCAATGCCATTTGCCCGGGACCGTTTCTAACCGAAATGAACAAACCCATTGCAGATACTGAGGAAGGAAAAAAATTTATTGTTGGCGCAACAGCACTTGGGCGTTGGGCGAGGTTGGAAGAGATTCAGGGAGCGGCCATATACCTGGCAAGTGATGCTGCCTCATACATGGTTGGATCGATGCTGGTGGTGGATGGTGGTTGGACGGCGCGGTGAAAGCTAAGTGTTAAGGTGTTAAGGTGCTAAGGTGCTAAAGTGTTAAGGTGCTAAAGTGTTAAAGTTCAAAGTCTAAGCATTCAATAGTTGTGCAGGGGATACTCGGCTTTAACAATTTAAGAGGAATGGATCAATTACCAGATATTGAAAAGAAGACTAAGGTCCGGTACGGAATGTTGGGACTTGTATTTGTTAACGTAGCGATTAATTATCTTGACAGGAGTAATCTTTCCGTCGCAGCCGCCGATCTGGGAGGAGAACTGAAGTTATCATCGGTGCAATTGGGATTGATTTTTTCAGCGTTTGGTTGGACCTATGCAGCACTGCAAATTCCAGGAGGCCTCGTCGCGGATCGTATCCGACCAAGGGTTCTTTATGCGGTCTGTTTAGTCACATGGTCTCTGGCCACGATCGGCCAGGGATTCGTAAGCGGGTTCGCAAGCTTATTTGGCTTTCGTCTTGCGACAGGCACATTCGAAGCACCCTCCTATCCAATCAACAACCGGATTGTCACCAGTTGGTTTCCAAACCATGAAAGAGCTTCTGCCATTGCCATGTATGTGTCAGGGCAGTTCATAGGTCTCGCATTTCTTACGCCTGCATTGGTCGCGCTGCAATATTATGCAGGATGGAGAGGTATGTTCATAGTGACGGGCTTGATCGGACTGGTTTGGGGACTGGTATGGTATCTATTGTACCGCGACCCACTTGAACATAAGGGTGTCAATCAAGCCGAGCTGGACTATATCGAAAAAGGCGGAGGGGTTCTAAGGAGAAAAGAGGATGAAGTTGCGAAATCAGCAGCCTGGCGCTGGGATGATTTGAAGAAGGTAATCAGCAGTCGCACATTATGGGGAGTTTATATTGCGCAGTTTTGCGTGAACGCTACACTCTGGTTTTTCCTTACCTGGTTTCCAACATACCTCGTTCAGTATAGAGGCTTAAGCTTTCTGAAAACAGGCTACCTCACATCCATTCCATTTTTGTCTGCATGTGCTGGCCTGCTCCTTTCAGGTTTTCTTTCTGACAACCTAATTAAGAAAGGATACTCGGTAAGTTTGTCCCGAAAGGCTCCGATTATTTTCGGACTCATCTTGTCTGGCTCCATCGTAGGTGCGAATTACACCAGTGATACGGCCCTGGTGATCTTGTTCATGTCAGTTGCTTTCTTTGGTGCTGGCATGGCCTTGATCTCATGGATCTTTGTTTCTCTATTATCGCCAAAGAATTTAGTCGGGCTCACCGGCGGAGTATTCAATTTTATGGGCAATCTGGCATCCATCATTGTGCCCATCGTCATTGGATACCTTGCCAGCGGTGGAAATTTTGAACCCGCATTGGTGTTTATTGGAAGCCTGGGTCTATTGGGTGCTTTTTCTTATATCTTTCTGGTCGGTAAAATTGAACGCATCACTGCATAATCACCATAATCATGAAAATATTCAATGCCATTTTCGCCATATTATTCTTAAGCTTTGCCGCATTACAATACAACGACCCGGACCCTGTGATCTGGATCCTGATTTATGGCGCCATGGCGGTTGTGTGCTTCATGGCAATCAGAGGGAGGTATAGCAATCCTGCAATGATTGGGCTTGCTGCTGTTTATATAGTTTACCCTCTGCTCCTCTCTCCGGCACTGCTTACGTGGCCCTCATCGGACGACAGGTCGTTGCTTTTCGATGATCTTGCCAAGATGCAATATCCACACATTGAAGAAACAAGAGA
>JAYVRH010000192.1:0-6945 GCA_043776495.1 Cyclobacteriaceae bacterium | reverse complement strand
TTCCAGATCATCCCAAAAGGTGGGATATGATTTTCTTACAGCCTCCGGACCCTCTATGCAAATGTCCATAAGCGTTGACAGCGGTGCCAGCCCCATTGCCATGCGATGGTCATGATAAGTTTGGAACACTGGCTTTCCTGGAGGAATCCGGCCGGCCGCAAGTTTCCAATGGCCCTTTTCCTCGGTGAGTGTTGCTCCAACCTTTGCCAATTCGGTTTGAAGAGCAGCAATCCTGTCAGTCTCCTTGATGCGCAGGCTTTCCAAACCTGTGAATTCGCCCAGGATGTTTTTTGCAGCACATACGGGCAGGACGGTCTGGGCAAGGTCCGGGCAATTTGAAAAGTCCCACGCAAAAGAGTTTGAATGTTTGGGGCCTTTCGTCAGCCTAAGGCCCTCTTTTTCAAAATCAGATTTTACACCCAAATGGCTCATGATCTCCACAATCACCCGATCTCCCTGGACGGCATGAGATGAAACCTTTGGTAATAAGATATTAGCGGTTTCCGCAAGCGCCGTGAAGGCAAACCAGTAGCTCGCCGCCGACCAGTCGGGTTCGACGATGTAGGTGGCGGGCTTGTATTGGCCGGAGGGGATTTTTATTTGCTGGCCGGATATCTCCGGCTTCACACTGAAGTGATTCATCAGGTCTGCGGTCATCATGAGGTAGGGGAGACTTCCTACTTTACCCTCTAGCTCAATCACCAAACCCATCGGAAGACGGGGACCTATCATCATGAGGGCAGAAATGAACTGGCTGCTTACGTCGCCGCGAATAGAGATCTTATTGGTCAACTGCCGTGCGAAACCCTTTGTTTCAATTGGAGGAAACCCTTCTTTTTCAACGTAGTCGATGGTTACACCCAGCTTTCGCAAAGCATTTACGAGCAGGTGAAGCGGGCGTTCCTTCATCCTATCTGTGCCGGTGAGGAGTTTGGATTGTCCTGTGACGGCAAAGTAGGCAGTGAGAAAACGCATGGTGGTACCGGCATCCATCACATCCATCACTCGATCGGGGGTATTCAACAGCGATTGCATGAGTTGGGTATCACGGGCGGTGGAAAGATTTTCTACGACTCCTTGGTTTTGCGACAGGGCGTTGATGATCAATGCCCGGTTGCTCAGACTTTTCGAAGACGGTAGCGAGCGCACGTTACCCTGGAGTGAAGACTTTTTAAGAATGGTGATCGGATGACTCAAGTTTATATTTTTTTATAATCAGTTCGGTAAAGAATAGAAATATTCGATTGATTCTTTTATTTTGTGAAACCATTTGATTTCAAAAGTAGTTAAGTATGATATGAGTACAACACGCAAAGTAGTGATCGGCATCGGCATCGCGGGAGGCGCTCTCCTGGCGGCCTGGCTGCTCACGGGCGATCGGAAGAACAAGACGAAAGAATTCATAGCCAAGAAAAAGGATGACCTGAAACGCTCTTTCAAAAAACCTGAGAGTGCCGTTGAGGATCCTGATGCGCACTATGTCTGACAAGACCTATAGTATTCCATTGCACCCCTTATTTCTTTTTCGCTGACCGGCACATCCCAAACGGCCTTCCCAATGCCTTTAGGAAGCGCCATCAATATTTTATTTCCCTTATTTTTCTTGTCTTGCCTGAGCAGGGGTAGCCAGGCATCGTCGGGCAACTGCAGTTGCCCGAATACCGATATGACATAATTGGTGATCGAACGCAGTTCCTCATTATTTAATAGCTTTTTGCCTGCCGCCAGGAAGGATTCCATGATCATGCCGATGGCAATGGCTTCACCGTGGAATAGCCTGTTGCCGGAGGTAAGAAAATGCCCTTCTACTGCATGCCCGATGGTGTGTCCAAAATTCAGAATTTTACGAAGCCCCTTCTCGGTGGGGTCCTTTTTCACAACGATGCTTTTGATCTTAACAGAGTGGCTGACAAGACTGAGCCAGTCTTGATCTGCCATTGATCTCTTTTCTATGGTTTTCCACATTTTTTTGTCGGCAATCAGGCAATGTTTGATCACCTCAGCAAAGCCGGACCTTAGCTCCCGAAAAGGGAGTGTCTCAAGAAAGTGGGTTGCAATCTGCGTGGAAGTAGGCTGTTGGAAAACGCCAATGTGATTTTTGTAAGGGCCAAAATCAACCCCGAGCTTTCCACCGATGCTTGCATCCACTTGCGACAATAATGTAGTGGGCAGGAGGATAAAATCAATTCCACGCTTGAATGTGGCCGCGCAAAAGCCGCCCATGTCCCCCAACACGCCGCCTCCACAAATGATAATCAACGCATGCCTGTCAAATCCTAAGTCGGTGAAGCGTTGCCAAATAAATTGACACGTGGCCAGATTCTTATTCTCCTCTCCGCCCGGCACTTCAATCACCTGGTGCTGCGGCAATTGATCCTTTATCCTGGGGTAGCACAAGCGCCGGGTGTTTTCATCCACGAGCACACCAATGCTTGAATATTTCCTGAGTGAGGCTTTGTTGAAGGAGGGCTCAGCCTGAATTTTGATTTGTGTCATACCGTCGGGCAACAAAATAACTGAATTATTGTCTTATCCCCACCTTTTGTCAGGAGATGGAATTGGAATCGACCATTATATTTGAACCAGCAAACCTGATACTATGGAGATCGATCCCCCGGTGAAATTTGATGACACTGCGATCGCGTTCGGCTATAAATCTGATCGGGAATTGAAGAAAGCAAATTTTATTTTCACTGTAGTGAACCACCCGTCTATCTCCCGTCTGGCAACAGGGGCCGTCCGTCTTGGCATGTCCTTGCATCTGCCAATCAAGGGACTTGTGAGGAGAACAGTATTTGAACATTTTTGCGGAGGCGAGACGATCGAAAAAGCGGACAAGACCATTCAGCACCTTGGTGAGTTTAATGTCAAGACAATCCTTGACTATTCGGTCGAAGGGGAAAAGACTGAAGCGGGCTTTGACAGGACGTTGGACGAGATCCTTGAAACTTTTGATAAGGCCAGGCAGTCGGCCCATATTCCTTTCTGTGTTTTTAAAGTGACTGGTATGGCCCAGATGGATTTGCTTGAAAAGGTCCAATCAGGACAGACCCTCACCCCGGAAGAACTATCGGCATTTGATAAGGTAAAGGCACGGGCAGATCGCATCTGTGCCAAAGCTTTCGCGATGGGAATTCCTGTGTTAATCGATTCCGAGCAATCCTGGATTCAGGGTCCCATTGACGCATTGGCATACGAGTTGATGGCCAAATACAATCGGGAACGGGCGATTGTATTCAACACTTGTCAAATGTATCGTTCGGATATGTTCGCGAATTTGAAGGAGGCTTTTCATAGTGCGGAGACGCACCAGTATTTTTTGGGGTTAAAATTGGTGCGTGGAGCCTACATGGAAAAAGAGCGGGATCGGGCAGCTGTCAGGGGATATGCTGACCCAATTCATGTTTCCAAGGAGGCGACGGATGAGTCATTCAATAAGGCCCTTGAATTTTGTCTCGACCATCGGCACCGCGTTTCAGTTGTTTGTGGTTCTCATAATGAATATAGCAATCAATACCTGACCATGTTGATGCGCAGTCATAGTATGAAACCCAATGACGATCGTGTTTGGTTTGCGCAATTGCTTGGGATGAGTGATAATATCTCATTTAACCTGGCGAAGGCCAACTTCAATGTTGCCAAATATGTGCCTTATGGTCCCGTTGAGTCGGTGATGCCCTACTTACTCCGAAGAGCATCTGAAAACACGTCGGTGGCAGGCCAAAGTAGTAGAGAGCTCTCTCTGATCAGAAAAGAACTTGCCAGGCGTCAGGCGCAGAAAGGCTAGCACGTGGCTATTTTGACCATGCTTCAATAGGCAATTTCCTCTATTTTTGCCACGCCTTGAGTCCAGCACGCCAGGGTTAACTTGAAATAATACCAAACGCATGCAACTGAGTGAACAGGAAGTGATACGCAGACAGAGCCTTGAAGAGCTTCAAAAACTGGGAATTAATCCCTACCCTGCTGACCTTTTTGAGATTAATGTGACGGCGAAAGAGATTCACGATAGATTCCCAGCGAACAAAGAGGCTTTTCAAAATATCTCCTTTGCGGGGCGCATCATGACCCGTCGCATCATGGGCAATGCATCTTTTGCCGAACTTCAGGATGAATCGGGCAAAATTCAAGTCTATTTTCGAAGAGACGACATTAGCCCGGGTGATGATAAAACCCTTTACAATACCGTTTTCAAAAAGCTTCTTGACATTGGTGACATCATTGGCGTTAAAGGATTTGTTTTTATAACGCAAACAGGTGAGACATCCATTCATGCCACCGACATGAAGGTTTTGTCAAAATCACTACGACCACTCCCGGTCGTGAAAGAGACAACCGATGAGCAAGGGAGGGTCCATCGCCACGATGCATTTACCGATCCCGAACTTCGCTACCGCATGCGGTATGTTGATCTGGTTGTGAATCCCCAGGTAAGAGAGGCATTCATCAAGCGAACTAAGCTAGTGAACTCCATGAGGGAGTATTTGAATCACCAAGGCTATCTCGAGGTAGAGACACCCGTACTTCAGCCGCTCTACGGTGGTGCGGCGGCCCGCCCATTCAAGACACACCACAATACCTTGGACATGACGCTCTACCTGCGCATCGCCAACGAACTTTATCTTAAGAGACTGATTGTAGGAGGTTTCAATGGTGTGTATGAATTTTCAAAAGACTTTCGCAATGAGGGCATGTCACGCTTTCACAATCCTGAATTTACCCAGGTAGAATTGTACGTGGCCTACAAAGATTATCAATGGATGATGAATCTTGTAGAGGAAATGATTGAGAAAGCAGCGATTGATCTTCATGGCACCACGGAGGTGAAAGTGGGAGAGAACCTGATCAATTTTAAGAGGCCGTGGAAAAGGTTCACGATGTTTGAAGCGATCCATCATTTTACCGGCATTGATATTTCCGAAATGGACGAAGGTGCGCTGAGAAACGCATGCCGGCAATTGCATGTGCCGATGGATGAAACCATGGGCAAAGGTAAACTGATCGATCAGATATTTGGTGAAAAATGTGAGCCCAATCTGGTGCAACCGACTTTTATTACTGATTACCCGGTAGAAATGTCGCCGCTCGCTAAAAAGCATCGCACCAAGCCTGGTCTTGTTGAGCGCTTTGAAGCGATCTGTAATTGCAAAGAAATTTGTAATGCTTTTTCAGAACTGAATGACCCCATCGATCAACGCCATCGCTTTGAAGAGCAGCTTGAACTTGGTAAACGGGGTGATGAAGAAGCGATGACCCTCGATGAGGACTTTTTGCGCGCACTTGAATACGGAATGCCCCCCACAGCGGGATTGGGTATTGGCATCGATCGCCTGGCGATGGTGATGACCAATTCCCCTTCCATTCAAGACGTAATTTTTTTTCCACAGATGAAGCCTGAAAAGCAGGCACTTCCAAGTCATGACCAGGAGTTCAGGGAAATTGGAGTGCGCGAGGAATTGCTCCCCATTCTTCAAAAGCTTGGCATCCTTACAGCAGCCCAACTGAGGGAGACAAAGGCATCAAAACTCCTGAATGACATGGGTGGAATGCGGAAGAAAATGAAACTGGACATGGTTGCTCCAATTACACTTCCTGAAATAGAAGCCTGGCAGAAGTTGTGATCTTTTTTTAGTTGGAATCAAAGAAGGAGCGCGTTCTATTAAGCTTAAGATCTTTCAGCAAGCTGGATTTAATGCCGATAAAGAAGTTGTAGGACTGGAATTTTCCAAATGGAACCCAGCTCAGGTTAATTTGCCAGCAGTGGAGATCACGTGCGATGGTGAAGCTGGTTTGCGTTAAGTCTTTCGCCTGAAAATCATAGCCGGAGTTGTAGGTGAGTTTCCATTTTTCGCTCAGGGAAAAGTCACCACTAAAACGCATGGATTGTGTGATGGTGGATTTTGTGTTGACTGGATGGGCATAGTCGACATTATAACTTATGCGGAGGTTCCATGGAATCTTAAAATCGATATAAGCATCGGGGTTCTTGACCAAAAACTCTTTGTCCGTTTCGGAGGCGTTGGACTTTGCAACTTTGTCTCTTGTTTCAGTATCTTTTTTCTGCCCTTTGGGACTCAGGTTGGTACTTAAGGCAAGGTTGGCGTTTGTAATCCGCCCGAGGCCGGAGGATACTTTATCCACTCGCCATGCTTGTGAATTTGGACCTAATTGTGGAATGCCCTGTCCTGGCAAAGCGTTTACCCGGATTTCTCTGGTTGAGTTTGGCACTTCTTGTTTCGAGATTGTGAGATATCGGTATGGATCCAGCGTCCCGGATAAGTTGATATTCAATTTATCATTCAAGACGTTGGTGTTGGCAGCCAAACTAAAGTTGGCCAGTTTGAATGAGTCAGCTACAATATTATAGTTGCTGTTGGCGGATAATGTATTGAATAGGGATACTTTCTTTGAAACCGTATCCTTCTTTCCTTTGATTTTCATTTCGATATTGTTGTTGATTCCGAACCCAATCGAGGCGCTTTTGCCTATCCTGGATGAGCCATATGCGTAGCCTTCGTGGACTGATTTCAAAACGGGATAAGTAGCATTTTTCAGCTTGATCGATTGATAATAACCATAGGAAGGATCGCCAAAGTCTGGTTGAAAACTAAGGCTTGCGCTGGGGTTAATGACATGCCGGATTGCTTTGAGGCTCCCATTGCCCTTAAAGAAATAAGTGCCGTAGATTCTGGTTGTCACACTCAGGCTGGTAGAGTAATTATTGACTCGATTAAATCCGCGTACCGTATCTTTTATCACGGCAGACAAACCATCGCTTGAAGTTCCCCAATTGAATTTTTGAAAATACCAAAGCTCATCAAAGGAAATGCTGGGGCTCATGGTGAGGAATTTTAGGACCTTGAAAGAGGTGGCGATGGGAATGTTGTGGCGTAAACCATTTTTAGCGTTTTGAAAGAAGAGAGGAAGATTTTGAGTATTGAAAGC
>JAYVRH010000191.1:0-2153 GCA_043776495.1 Cyclobacteriaceae bacterium | reverse complement strand
TAAAACCAAAGCATTGGGTGGAAGTGGTGAGAGCGAAAGATGAAGAATAGAATAAGTCGAAGTTTTCACCGCGGAGAGGCTAAGAACCGCAAAGTAAAATGCATTTCTTAGCGAAACTTAGCGTCTCAGCGCCTTAGCGGTAAAATACCCCCCTTATATCAAAACTGTGACGTAATTTGATAGCCATAAAACTAGTAACCATAGCTGGCATGCATTGGACACAACTCATCAATCCCTTTAACAACATTGCCTTGTCCGCATTCGTCGCTGCGGTGCCGGTGATTTTCATTTTCTGGGCGTTGATTAAAAAAATGAAAGGTTACCTGGCGAGCCTGCTCACGGTTTCGCTCGCCATCCTCTTGGCGGTCGTAGCGTATGGGATGCCTATAAAACTTGCTGTGCTTTCAGCTTTCCATGGAGCATTATACGGCCTGTTTCCCATTTGCTGGATCATCATTGGCGCAGTTTTTCTTTTCAACGTCACCGTCAAGAGTGGGCAGTTTGAAGTCATCAAAAATTTTATGGCCTCAATTACCCCTGACCGCAGATTGCAGGCGCTCTTAATTGCTTTTTCGTTTGGTGCTTTTCTGGAAGGAGCGGCAGGTTTTGGCGCTCCTGTTGCCATCTCTGCCGCAATGCTGGTTGGGTTGGGTTTCAATCCGCTTTATGCTGCAGGCATCTGCCTGATTGCCAATACCGCACCAGTTGCTTTTGGAGCGGTTGGCACACCGATTATTATTGCAGCGCGGGTTTCTGATATTCCGGAAATGGCAATTTCCCAGATGGTGGGGAGGACCCTACCTATTTTGTCGGTGGTTGTTCCTTTTTATCTGGTGGTATTAATGTCGGGTTTCAAAAAATCCATCGAAGTATTGCCTGCCATATTGGTATCCGGAATCTCTTTCGCGTTCTTCCAATGGTTTGCTGCGAACTATATAGGCCCTATGCTTCCGGATGTGATGGCAGGAATTGCATCCATATTATGTTTGATGATGCTTTTAAAATACTGGAAGCCAAAATCTGTCTGGTATTTCAGTGAGGAGCCACAAAGAACCATCGATACTGAATTAAAATATTCTTTCGGCCAGATTTTCCGGGCATGGTCACCCTTTATCATCATGACGATTTTCATTGTTGCCTGGGGACTTGAGCCCGTGAAAGGCGCACTGAATTCAATCGGCATGATCAAGTTTAATATTCCCGGATTGCACGATGCCATCATGAGACCCGATGGAAGTCCTCTGGTGATCAAACCAATTGAATTCAATTATCTTTCGGCTCCCGGAACAGCCCTGATATTCGCCACGATGATCTCCATACCATTAATCGGCATGGGTTATAAACAAGGTATCGAGGTCTATTGGTCCACGTTAAAGCAATTGAGATTTCCAATGATCACCATAGCCTCTGTGGTGGGCTTTGCTTTTATCGCCAATAATTCCGCCATGTCGCTCACCATGGCGATGGCGCTTGCGAGTACGGGAGTTTTCTTTCCATTTTTTTCGCCCATGCTGGGGTGGTTGGGCGTGTTTCTTACAGGTTCCGACACTTCTTCAAATGCCCTCTTTTGTAACCTTCAATCCACATCCGCACAGGCCATCGGGGTTGATCCTGTGGTGACGGTCAGTGCCAATGCATCGGGTGGAGTTACGGGTAAAATGATCTCTCCACAATCCATCGCAATTGGTGCTGCGGCGGTAGGCCTCGTAGGGAAAGAATCTGAACTGTTCCGCTTCACAGTGAAGCACAGCTTTCTCATGCTGTTTGTGATTTGCTTGCTGACGATCACTCAGGCGTATGTTACTCCGTGGATCATTCCAGCCTATCAAAAAGTGGAGACAGCGAGTACGGTGGTATTGGCCAATGCTTCGGGAGGTTTTTCCTATCTATTCGTCCTGATATTTGTACTGGTTGCTATGATTTCAGCTGTTTTGTTTCTCAACAGAAAAAAATCAGATTAAATGAGGTTTACTAATAAGACGCTGAGGTTGCCAAGGCTACTTTTATTGACACTTTGGGACGAATCATTGTGAAAACTTTGGGACATCGGCTTATTTTTTGTCAGGTTTATCTTGTCCCTAAAAGTAAGAGTGCCAAGCTTCCTTGGGTAACTTGCATCACTTAGCGCTCATTTATTTTCATCGTGTCTTAGC
>JAYVRH010000190.1:0-6962 GCA_043776495.1 Cyclobacteriaceae bacterium | reverse complement strand
ATCTTGCAGCGATCCCTCAGGGTCGTCATGGTACATTGACATTTCTTCGAGGATCACATTGCGTTCTCGTTCGATTTGGCCTGAGGGAAAGATTGAATCAAATGTGATGTCTGTCAGCAATTCTACGGCCCGCTCAATATAATCATCACGGATGTAAGCAAAGAAAAGAATCTTCTCTTTGTCAGTAAACGCATTGAGTTCCCCGCCGAGCGACTCCAGGCGATTCAGGATATGAAAGGCTTTTCTCTTACGCGTTCCTTTGAAGGCCATATGTTCCCAGAAATGGGCAATCCCCTGGTTGACCTTCGTTTCATCGCGACTCCCAATATCGAGCATGATGCCACAATGAACAATTTTTGTGTTGGCCACACAATTGTGAACAACCCTGATGCCATTCTTTAACGTATGGACTGAATATTCTCTCATAACTTCAATTGCTAAAACTTTGAATCTTGTCTCAGGGACGAACACAATTGACCGTATCCGGTCGTGACCCTTGACTGCGTACTAAAATTTTCAGTAAAATAGTACTTTAATTCTGGCATTCGAATTGTAAACCTTAAACCATCATGGAAACACAAAAAGTTCGTACCTGTTTTACCATCACCTTTACGGATGATCAATATGCTCACGCAAAGTCCTATGTAACGGACATGAAGAATCACCCTAAACGGGTCTTTTGGCTTGGAAAAGAGGGCAAATCTGAAGAAGAATTGGTCGTGGAGCAAATTGCCCACAGGATACTTTCCGGCTTTTATAATAATGACCCTTTCCGTGCCGCCAAGCACATTGTTCGCATGGAGAGCATGACCACGGCTTAACCAGCGTCTGATAAAGAGTTTTTTTACGAGATCAAAAACTCTAGTCAACAGGTGCCATTTCTCACCCAGCAACTCCTTACTCCCTATACCTTCTGAGCAGGGTTCCCGAATACCGTTTCACCTGCTTTAATTGAACCAACCACGACTGACCCTACTCCTATCCGCGCACCTTTTCCTATCGTAATTCCGGAGACCAAAATTGCGCCAGAGCCAATAAAAACTTCATCCTCAATTGTGATACCGGGATTGATGATTGCGCCGATCCCTACTTGCACATAATCACCCAGCGAAGACTCAGCACCCACATGGCTGCCCGCATGGAGTAAACAGTGACTGCCAATTTTTGAACCAATGCCTGACGTAAATCCAATATCAAAAAAGTTTCCATGTCCGATTTCGCCTTTTGGTGAAAGATGCGCCTGCTTGTGTGTCGCATTCACGGGCTGAACGTGACGAATTTCCTGGAGCATTTTCACAATGGCTTTTCTTAGCTTGTTATCATCCACTGCTACGAAGGCTTCGCACTTTTTGCCGATCAGTTTCAGGAACCCATCATCATCCGTGCTTCCCAACACGACAGCTTCATCGATTTCAGTAGTGTGTAGCTTTTTGTTGTCGTCCAAAAAACCATAGACGACAACCTCATTGGTCTCAAAAATCTCTTTGGCGATGCGCCCAAGATAATTTGCACCGAAAATAATAACTGGATTTTCCATGAAACATTGATGTATAAATGATTGACAAAGGTAGTTCGAATCAGTTTGTGGCCAAAGTCACCACCCACTCGCAAGGCGCAAGAGAATTCAACACATATGTCAGTCAATCATGATCTTGTTGGGGGCTTATCATAGTGTTACGATTCATCAACCTTGTTAGCCAAGGATTGTGACTCAGTAATAAATAAACCAGAAAAGGGAGAAACCCCACCTTATACCTTGAAAGCGTCCCAAGATTAGGGGTGGACAATGCGAGTAAGGTGGCGAGTATGAGGATATAGGTAAGCAATGCCAGGACAAGAATGCGGTTGGGCGAACCAACAAGTTTGGGCACTGAAGGAATGGCCATTAACGTAATGATCACAAGAACAAAGTTTTCAATACCAGCGGCCATTGAAGTCACGTTATATGCCTCCCAAGCAAACGGGCGAAATATTCCCGACACAAGTGCTTGCGGTGCATTTAGCAACACACTATTGAGGGAAGGGCTTAGATCGTGATAGTGGATTGCATTGATTGAATTCGTCAATGCCATGAATTCCTGATTATTCTCCCATATCACCTGTAAAAAGCGACTTGGGTAAAAGTTGGGATGTATGCTGGTAGCCCCTAAAAAGAGAAGTATAAAAAGGCCTATCCAGATGGACAATTCAAATCGCTTAAATACCGGCTTGAAACTTTTAATCATGAACACCAGTAAAGTCGTGAGGGCGATTGGAATAAATATGCCCATCCAGTAATACTTTAGGTTCCAGCCAATCCACAACGACAGCAACGTGACGGCCCATTCCCACCCCTGAACTTTCCGCTGATTGATGAGCATCAATAAGATCCCGCTCAAAAAGTACAGAGCTCCAAGTCCAAGGCTTTCCTTAATAAGTCCGGAGGACCAGAAAACAACTGAAGGGTAAAAGAGGAATGCAAGGATGGCAGGCAGCCGCGCATCAGGAAAAAAGTAAATTGCTTTCACACATAGATACCAAGCCCCCAGGAAGGAACAGAAGGAAATAATTAGCGCCATCATCCAGTAGCTGCCACCGCAAAGTAGAGCAAGCAGGCCTGAAATCTTTACAAAGAAGAGTGACCTCGGTCTATGATTGATCAGGCCATCCCACTGGAAAGCACCATCATCCCAATAAAAATTCAATGCACTTAGAGGATCAGAAACTATTCTTTCTGCTACCAACTTTCCATCATACCAATATGTAATGGTGTCACCCTGATCGTAATGGTAAAAATAGATCCAGCCAACGGCCAGGCCAGCCAATAACTTCACGGCAAGAGCAGGCCAAAAAATAGTTCTCATTTGGGCGGATTGCTTAAGCCACAACCATCTGGCAATCCAAAAAAGAATTGCAAGATCAATGAGGAAGATCAAGGACACCATCATGTCGTCGGGCGGACTAGACAAGCACCAATATTACAATTAAGGCAGTTTTTCTTTTGGCAAAAGTTGTTAAATAATTCTATTAATGCCTGGGAATCGAAAGAAGAATGTGTTGTGATGCCTGCATCTTTCCAGGTGCGGGTGATTTTGTTTTCCTCCGCCGGAAGCTGCTGCAATATGGTTACCGCCTGATCAATGAACCGTTGCTCATCCATCATTTTTCCGTAGGCTACCCATACCGGCACTACCGCATTGATAATCATGCTTTCGATGGTGGCTTGACCCAATGTATGCCATTGGCTTCTGGACCTTTTGGTGAATTGATAATGGCTAAGCCAATACTCAGAGGGCATTACAGTAAATAAGTCTGTGAGGGATTTTAGATCTACACACTGTAAGATTGTTGAAAACAGATTTTGTCTGTGGTGGATAATAGCACCCAGTTGCGCCAATCTAAGGGAAGGAAAATTTCCAGGTCTCAATCGCAGGAAACGCCATTGAGACTTCGACATTTTAAGTTGCTGGAGTGAGTATTTCCGGGAAAGTAATTGATGTTCACGGCGCAACTTCAGATAATATTCATCGCCTTTTGGTGCTTCCAAAAAGCCAGCCTGGCCGAATAACAATGCTTCAATTTGTTCCTGCTTGTCCCCTTGCTTGAGAAGGATTTTCAGAGGAAGAGACCTGGCGAGTTGAAAAAACGGCTCGGCATTAATTTTGAAACCAAAAGTCCGCGCCAGCAATTGATAAAAAGTCTCTTCCCAACTGCTCTCATTCTGCCTGTAAAGCGCTTTCACCTCTTCGGCTTTTCTTTCAAGTCGTTCCATCAGCGCCTTCTCCATCATGGAAAGTTTGATGAGGTCATCCACTGCAGCAAGCGATCGCGCGCAAGGGATTGAAAAAGAACTATTGACAAGCTTCCGGTAAGTATGAATCAATGATTCATCCACGCGACCTCTTAACTCCAGCGTCGGCAAAGCAGTTTTGTCGCTTCTTAGGATAATTTTATCGTGTTGCCAAACTAAGTGCAGAATCACATTGTCATAGGCCTTGTCCAGCCCGTGTCGGTGATTAATCCATTCGGACGATTGCGTATGGATCTCCACGCTCCCCACCCAGTCAATTGAACCTATTTTTATTCGTGCATTCGTAAAATCAGGACCTGCGTTGGTATTGTGTGTTCCTGCACTAAAGATTCCGATCTCCTCTTTGTCAATCGTCTGTAGTCCCCTCTTATCAAAGTACTGCATCTGCCAAATATAGTGGAGGAAAGATTCGTGCATGGAGTTTTGAGCTTGGATTCAAAATCTCCGGGGTCGCCTAGGGTTTTGAATTCAATAGTTGTTCCATCTCCAATTTCAAATTTTTTGCTTCTTTCCCAGCTGCGGAGGCAAAATCTTTTCCTGACGAAAAATAAATAATGGCCCTTGCTGAATTGACCAGTAGGCCACAATCCTTGTTCATTCCGTATTTCGACACCAGTTCAAGGTCTCCTCCTTGCGCTCCAATACCGGGAACCAGAAAAAAATGATCCGGAGCCAGCTGCCTGATTTCTGCAATTTTATCTGACCGCGTGGCACCCACCACATACATTAGGTTCTCTGGCGTACCCCATTCCTGGGATTTGATGATTACTTCTTCGTAGAGCGCTCTTCCACTTTGGCTGGATTCCAACAATTGAAAATCAGCACTTCCGGCATTGGAGGTGTGTGCTAATAAGATCACCCACTTATTTTTGAATTCCAGAAAAGGCTTCACAGAATCTCCACCCATGTAAGGCGCAACAGTGAGGGCATCAAAATTCATTTGTTCGAAAAATGCTTTGGCATACTGTGAAGAAGTGTTCCCAATATCGCCCCGCTTGGCATCGGCGATGGTGAAAATATTTTTTGGGATATATTCGATTGTCTTCTGCAAACTTTCCCATCCTTTCGCACCGAGCGCCTCATAAAAAGCCACATTCGGTTTATACGCTACTGCGTATTCATGGGTGGCATCGATGATTTGTTTGTTGAATTCAAAAACCGGGTCAGGGTCCTTCAGTAAATGCTTCGGGATTTTCGTCAAGTCCGTATCAAGGCCAATGCAGAGATAGGATTTTTTCTTAAAGATTTGCTCAATGAGTTGTGCGCGTGTCATGCAGGCGAAAGTTAAAATAAAAAAGTTGTGATCTCGCTTGTGATGTCACAAGTCTACATTTTTGTTAATCTGGTTTTGGATTTGAGCGGACTCCCGGAAGTGGCTATTTTTTATTGCTCGTTTGGGATAGGTTCCCGCTGATTCTAAGACCTGGGAGCTATAACTAGATTTCTAACATGAGTCGGCTGGTTTATGGAAATCATAAATTTGCCACAGATTGCACAGATTACCACGGATTAGATCATCTGTGAAAATCTGTGCAATCTGTGGCTATTAATTGACCATCGGGATGGAAGCAAATTATGAAATCAGCAGAAATCTGCTTGGAGCCGATCTGAGGGGAAATGCATTCACATTAATCTATCGTAGATCAATGACTTCTGTGCCAGGGAATTTACTCACATCAAAAGTAAAAAAGGTGTCCTCTACTTTTACTGATGGATTGAACTTGGTGATGAGATATTTGTAACGGTTCCCAGCCTTGTCAAACATCGTCCAGCTTTGGATGCTCTTGTCCTTCTTAACGATGCTCATCCTGACTTTATAGTATTGAGCATCTTTCTTTTCAGGTACCAGGTCAATGAGTTCGCACATCACCCCACCGTCCGCTTTGTCTTCGAGGTAAAGATATTTGTATCCCTTCTTATAAATATCATAAAACCTGGCAGGGTTCAAATCATCGGAATTAGGATCAAAGTTGTCAATGTTAACCTCTTTGGCATCTGGAAGGTAAGTCCAGATGGTCACACCATTGTTGACCACTTCCTGTTCCGGAAGGGTCAATTTGTACTTCTCCCCTTTCACGGTCATTTTACCCTTAAACTCTTCATTGATCTTCTCAACGTCATTGGTGAGCGTGTAGGAGAAATTGGCTTCAAATGATGGAATTACTTTGTATTTTTTTGCCATAGCCTCCAGGATTTCAAGGGCCTTGGGATCATATTGAGCAAAAAGGCCGGAGCTAAGTGTCGAGAGAAGGGTAACAAAAAACAGCTTTTTCATGTACTGGAGCTTATTTAAGGTCGATTTGGCTGGCAAATTTAATTATTGGCCGTGCTTTTCATTCAGGGTCTTCAATAATTGTTCCAAACTCATTTCGTCCTTCACCAGCACTTCGCGGGCTTTTGATCCTTCAAAGGGTCCTACAATCCCCGCGGCTTCCAGTTGGTCAATCAGGCGACCGGCACGGTTGTATCCCAATTTCAATTTGCGTTGTATCAGGGACGTGCTCCCCTGTTGGTGCATCACGATCAACCTTGCAGCTTCTTCAAAAAGGGCATCACGGTCTGAAAGATCAATATCACTTGCTCCGGTCTCATCTTCACCTTCAAATTCCGGTAACAAATAAGCAGAATCATAGCCTCGTTGAGATCCGATAAAATCGCAGACTTTTTCAATCTCAGGTGTATCCACAAACGGACTTTGTAATCGAATGATGTCCGAACCGGAAGAGAAAAGCATATCGCCCATCCCAACCAATTGGTCAGCCCCACCCGTATCCAGGATGGTACGTGAGTCAACTTTTGAGGTGACACGAAAAGATAGTCGCGCAGGAAAATTCGCTTTGATCACGCCGGTGATTACATTCACAGAAGGTCTTTGGGTGGCGATCACCAAATGAATACCAATGGCGCGTGCCAACTGCGCAAGCCGGGCAATGGGTGTCTCTACCTCCTTGCCCACCGTCATCATCAAGTCCGCCAACTCATCAATCACCAACACAATGTATGGCAGGAAGCGATGGCCTTCTTTCGGATTCAATTTACGCGTAACAAATTTCGCGTTGTATTCTTTTATGTTCCTCGCCCCCGCATCCTTCATGATCTCATAACGATTCTCCATCTCGATGCAGAGCGAGTTGAGCGTATGAACTACTTTCTTAGTATCGGTGATGATGGC
>JAYVRH010000189.1:0-6967 GCA_043776495.1 Cyclobacteriaceae bacterium | reverse complement strand
GTACATAGACCCTTGCGATGGAAGTTTTTCTACGACCGATTGTATTAGTAATCTCCATGAATGTTATTTCAGAATTTTAGTGTCTTTGGTTGCTGTGCTTCGTGCGGATGGGCGGTGCCCACATACACATGGAGGCTCCTGAAAAGTTCGCGACCGATGGTATTCTTTGGAAGCATTCCGCGTACAGCGTGCTCGATCAATCTTTCAGGATATTTTTCCTTGATCATGTTTGGAGTCGATTCTCTTTGACCTCCATTATATCCTGAATGTGTGAATATCACACGGTCGGTCCACTTCTTGCCGGTCATCTTAACTTTCTCGGCATTGATTACCACTACATGATCTCCACAATCTACGTTGGGAGTGTAGCTAGGCTTGTGCTTGCCGCGGATCACTTTGGCAATTTCACTTGCCACGCGACCCAATACCTGGTCTTCGGCATCCACCAAAACCCAGTTTTTCTCGGCACTTGCCTTGTTTGCGTTCTTAGTCTTAAAACTGATCGAATCCACTTGAATTAACGGTTAAACTTATTAAATATCACAGCCCACCTTAAAAAGGGACACAAAAGTAGGCCCAATAAATAGATTATGCAAGATGTGTTCTGATTTTACCGGACGTTTGCCGAAAGTTGCTTGAGCAGTGCTGTAAAGTCCTTAGGATAAGGAGCTTGAGTTCGGATTGGCTGGTCATCCAGTCCCGAAAATTCGAGCGAAAATGCATGAAGGGCCATCCTTTTCATCACCGGCTGCTCTTCGGTATCTTTTTTAATACGAAAGCCCCGCTTGACGGATGAAATAAGAAATGGCTGTCCACCGTACTCTTCATCACCAGTAATGGGGGCCTTGAGTGAGGCCAGATGAATTCGGATTTGATGCATCCTCCCGGTTACTGGCCTGCATTCAATCTGTGTATGACGGGTAAAAACTCTGAGGGTGGAAAAGGTCGTCTGAGCGTCCTTCCCCTGGGAACTAAGCTTAACCGTGCCGTCATTTTGCTTCAAAATAGGTGCATCGACCAAAACCTCCTTAAAATCATGACACCCGTCCGCAACAGCATGGTAGATTTTACTAACCTGTCGATGCTCGAACTGAAGGCTCAAGTGCCGATACGCTGCAGGATTCCTGGCAATGGCCAGCACGCCAGAAGTCTCTTTGTCCAGTCGGTGGCAGACCTGCGCATCAGGTTCGCGCGTTCTGGCCATGGCCAAAATATTAGTCGGCTCCACCCTATCTTCAAGCGTCGAGATAAAAGGAGGCTTGTTGATGATGATGTAGTCCTGGTTTTCAAACAGGATGATGCTTTCGAGATTGATTTGATTTCTCAAAGGGTTTTGACCTGTATTTGCCAGCTGTTTTCCACGTTCACTATGATTGCAAACTAATTTTGGGTGGCAATGATAAGTAAACTAATCATTCTTTTTCATCGTCTCCTTTTGCCCTGGCCAATTTGAAACTAAACGTAGAGCCCTTACCAACCACACTCTCCACCTCTGTGTGAGAGCCATGTCCTTCCAGTATATGCTTCACGATGGCAAGCCCAAGCCCGGTACCACCCTTCTCGCGGCTGCGACTTTTATCGACCCGGTAAAATCGTTCAAAAATTCTTGATAGGTGCTGGTGCGGGATTCCTTCACCTGTGTCGGTGATGAACGTGGTGACGTTCTTTTTGCTGAGTTCGTAAGATACCGTCACCTCGCCGCCCTCAGGGGTATAGTTGATGGCGTTTGAAACAAGGTTCGTAACCACTTGAGTGATGCGTTGCCAGTCTGCATACACCATAAGTTTGTGCTGAGGATCCGCTAATTTAAGACGGATGCTTTTCTTCTCAATTTTTTCCTCAAACTGATCAATCACCTCTGTACATAACTTGAGTAAGTCGAGTGACTCAAATTTCATCTTGATATCACCCGACTCGATTTGTGAGAGCGTCAGCAGGTCTTGCACCAGTACATCCAGGCCATCAAGGCTTTTAGCAGCCTTCTTGAGGAACCGACTGCGAACGTGTTTATCGTTCATGGCCCCATCGAGCAGTGTATGAACAAAACCTTGCGCGGCAAAAATGGGGGTCTTCAACTCGTGCGATACATCGGCGATAAATTCCTTTCGGAAAGCTTCCAATTTCTTTAGCTCATCAATTTCTTTTTGCTTGAGAAGCGCGAAGGAGTAAATCTCTTCATTGATGGATTGAAGTGGATTGAGTGCGCCGGATTTTTCTTTTTTGATCCCGCTGAGTTCTTTCTTTCTCAGCTTCTCCAGCATCTTATATATCTTGTTTATCTCCCGGAAGACGAGAAATTCCAATACCACATAAATCAGGAGGTAAGACCCCGAAAAACTGATCACCCCCGCAACCAGCAGCGCCACGCGGTCCACGCTTTGCACCAGTGACAAGAAAAGCACTGTCACCAGGGCGATGAACACCGCCAGGAGCAGGGCCATCATCCGGGCACTATAAACCATGTGTTAAATTAAATTGAATTTGTAGCCGACTCCTTTTACGGTCGTAATGTAGTCATCTCCTATCTTTTCTCGCACTTTTCGGATGTGAACGTCGACCGTGCGGGCCAGTACATAAACATCAGAGCCCCAGATATTCTGCAAAAGGTCATCACGGCTGAATACTTTGTTGGGGTTTTGAGCGAGAAAAAACAGAAGCTCAAATTCCTTCTTAGGAAGGTTCATCTCCTTGCCCTTGATCTTAATGGTATAACTGGAGCGGTCAATTAATAAATCTCCCATCGCTACTTGAGAGGAGGGTGTCTTTCCTTTTGAATCACGTCTGAAAAGAGCGCTGATGCGGCTCATAAGGGCGCGAGGCTTGATTGGTTTGGTGATATAATCATCGGCCCCAACATCAAACGCCGCTACTTCAGAATATTCTTCCGAACGGGCAGTTAAAAAAACAATAAATGTGTTGACAAGGTCTGTCATTGTACGCAACTGCCGACAGGTTTCGACACCATCCATCTGCGGCATCATGACATCCAGCAATACGAGATCAGGCTTAAATTTCCTTGCTATGTCAACGCCAAGTTGACCATTGTTAGCAACTTTCACATCGTATCCCTCTTTCTCGAGGTTGTATTTCAACAATTCGAGGATTGGTTCCTCATCATCAACGACCAGTACTTTATAAGAGGGCTTTTTACCCATATAATTTCTTTTGAAGATCAAAAGTAGACAGATTCGATCCAATAAAAAATCAACGTTAAGTTCTTAACAAATACTTAACCTGTGGGTAATCATAAGAACGGGTATTCCTTTTTGTAATGATTGATCATCAATCGAAGATCGTTGCGAAAGGAGCTCGCCCATTCTTCTTTCATCGTGTCATGCTTAGACTCATAGGTCTTGAAAGACATGAAGTAGGTGTTGTTCGGGAGCCTGCGCGCAAACCGGTTAGATCTTTTTTTGCCATCACTAAAAGAAATGGTATCGAAGGAATCAACGATCTTCTGAATAAAGGATGTCTTCTTATCCTTTTTCAATTCGAGGGGATCACTGTCCAAAAATGTATTGTAGAGGCTGTCGAGTTTTTGCGTTGCCCGCAACATGTGGTCGGCCACCTTCCGGTAATCAGTATCTTCAAAAATATACTCTCTTAATTGCCGGGACGTATCGCCAAAGGACCTGGCGAGAAAAATTTCCGCTCCGCGATCACCAATGAAAGACGCCAGGTTCTCATTGAAGTCTGAGCTGTCTTTGACATAAATGGTTGCGTGAACCATTTCATGAATGATCAGGCTCGCGAGGTCACCATCGCTTCGCCGTAACATACCACTCAAAATCGGGTCTGTAAACCAACCCAGCGTACTCCAACCGCCAGGATTGCGTATGCTCACATCCCAATATTCTTTTTCAAGCAATTCCCTCTCCTGAATCGCCTTTTCTTGATCGAAATATCCTTTGTATGGCACCGAACCGACCACCGGAAACTCCCAGCGCTTTTCCTTTAACCGAAACGGCTCACAGGCGGTGACCACCCGCATCAATTCCTTTCCCTTCTGGTCATACATCGTTTTATAATTGTCCGTATCATTTAAACCAAGTGAATCAATGGCGAACTGACGGGCCTTTTGAATTAGTAGCAGCTTTGATTTAAGAGAATCCGGAAATGCAGGGTCTTGAATATATTCATTGACTGGCTTCGCTTCCATGATAATCTTTAACTGTCCACGCCCCTGGGCTATTCCATAAGAAATCAGCGACCAGTAGTACGCGCTCAGCGCAATCAACACCATCAAAATAATTCCAACTGCACGTTTCACCATATCATTTCTTTCTCTTCGTCAAGAAATAACGATCGCGGTAGTTGATGTATACACCGTAGGAATACTGAAACGTTTTAAAAGATAAATCAAAATAAGGCTCGTATCGGAGTGTGAGGTAAATGTTTTCTGCAATTTTGTAATCATACAAGAACCGAAAAATCATTAACTGTGGCGATGGTTGAATCCGTGTAGGATCAAAATAGGAAACTGCCTGATAAATTTTTCCCCCTTGAAAAGACATGAACTCGCTCCCTTGCCAATAGCTGGCCATCAGATCCAAGCCAAAACGTGTGGAGATCGTACCATTGAGGTAGAAAGCATCTCCATCATAGTAAGCCTGTCGGGAATGTGTGATGTCTTTATCATAAACATAATAACCATTCAATACCATCTGTCTCACAACACCATTCATTGGCTGCGACCAATTCAAACCAATGGCGGTATTAAAAAGAGTTTGAATGGGCAGACCTGCCATATCCAACTGACCACCCTGATGCCGGGAAAGAAGCTGAATCGGAATGCTCAACGAGCCTGTTCCGATTTTCAACACCCGTTTTTGCAGTGACAGCCCCGCTACCAACTGCTCCTGTTTTGTGTCATTCCAGTATTGCATGTATTGCCAGTCAATCCAGGCATCCATAAAAAGGTCTTCCCGGTTGTATTGCAACTGCACGCCGGTTTCCAGTCGATTGTTCAGCATTCGCTCAAAGTCGTAAAGCGGCTCAATCAGCCGGTGGTTGAGGCTGCTTTCCAGGTTTCCGAAGATGACCGAATACTCCTTATTTCTCCATTTGATGGAAAAGATGGGGGCGGCAGTTGAATACTTACTGTTCCCAAAGTCCTTTTGAAAATAGCCTCCTGCGTCAATTCGAATATTCTTATTGAGGTGATAGCTTATGAAAGGCTGGAACTGGTACCCAAATAAGGTATAACCATCAATGATCGTTTTGGTATATTCATTATTCTTGAAAAAGCCCAGCGAATTGAGTCCTGCATAGAGTTTCCCGGAATCTGCCTCCTCTACCGCTATCCGGTCTTCAAAGACACGGTTGTTGAGTTGGGCAAAGGTAAGATCGACCCACAATAAGAGAATTACAGAAAAAATGAAACGGCTCATTTGCATGAAAGTGCAAATTAAGATTGTTGCACGTTATTCGTTAACAGTTAGCAAGTTAAAATCTGTACGGAATTCTGGTGAACCAAAGTATTCATAATTCCCGTTTCCTTATTATCATTGAAGTGGTAATTTCAACCCCACTTTATAGCATGGTAATCAACTACACAAACATATGAGCGAGATCAAAAGCGACAACAAAGAGAAGCTGAAGGCCCTTCAATTAACCATTGACAAACTGGAAAAAACCTACGGGAAAGGCACCGTGATGAAACTGGACGATAAGAAGGTGTTGGACGTTCCCGCCATTTCCACCGGATCGTTGGGCCTGGACATTGCATTGGGCATTGGCGGCATCCCCCGCGGTCGTGTTACGGAAATTTATGGTCCCGAGTCTTCGGGGAAAACAACCCTGACGTTGCATATGATTGCCGAGGCACAGAAAAAAGGCGGACTGGCTGCCTTCATCGATGCAGAGCATGCCTTTGATAAAGCCTATGCAGAAAAGCTTGGCATTGACACTCAGAACCTGCTGATCTCTCAGCCCGACAACGGTGAGCAGGCGCTTGAAATCGCAGAGCACCTCATCCGCTCCGGCGCGATTGATATTATTGTGATAGACTCCGTGGCCGCACTCGTACCGAAAGCTGAATTGGAAGGAGAGATGGGCGAAAGCAAAATGGGCTTACAAGCCAGGTTAATGTCACAAGCCCTTCGAAAACTTACTGGAACGATCAGCAAGACAGGTTGTGCATGTGTTTTCATTAACCAGCTTCGTGAAAAGATCGGGATCATGTTTGGCAACCCTGAGACCACGACAGGCGGTAATGCGCTTAAGTTCTACGCTTCTGTGCGCCTTGACATACGCCGTATCGGACAGATTAAAGAAAGCAGCGATGACATCACGGGTAACCGTGTAAAAGTAAAGGTGGTAAAGAATAAAGTGGCTCCCCCATTTAAAGTAGTGGAGTTTGACATTATGTATGGCCGAGGTATTTCCAAGTCGGGCGAGATTGTAGACATCGGTGTTGAATTGAACGTCATTCAGAAATCAGGGTCATGGTTTTCTTACAGTGGAAATAAGCTTGGCCAGGGGCGCGATGCGGTGAAGCAACTCATTGAAGACAATCCGGAACTAATGGATGATCTGGAAAAAAAGATCAAAGAGAAACTCGTTTCTCCAGATGCCGCAAAGGTGCTGGAAGACAAAGAGGCATGAGCAAGCATTTATTAACGTAATAACAAAAACGCCCTAACGATAGGGCGTTTATTATTTTGCGCCTGCGCAATCCTCAATGGACCCCAAAACACCCACATCCCTGGGATTGAAAACTATTCGTTTCTTCATGCCATGGAAAATTCTGACTGTACCCGCTCTGTTCCCAATAAAATTTGGAACGGTTCTTTGTGTTGTTTCCAATTTCGTTGAGGTTGCTTGAATCATACAATCTCCCATTCGCCATCGTGTAGACCAGTGAGTTTGAATTTTGAATGTTTTCCAGTGGATTTTTGTCAAGAACGATGAGGTCTGCAAGTTTGCCGGCCTTTAATGAACCGATCTGTTCATCCATTCCCAGGTA
>JAYVRH010000188.1:0-6972 GCA_043776495.1 Cyclobacteriaceae bacterium | reverse complement strand
GTACTGGCTCAACGATCACGCAATTAATGACCAATACAACCGGTGCTCAGGCTGCTCTTACGTATACCATTACCCCGACTGGCCCTGGAAATTGCGTGGGCGAAAATAAGATCATGGTTGTCACAGTTTCTCCTGAGATTACTGCTTCCTTCCTTAATTCACCATCTCCTGATTTCCTCTGTAAGGGAAGCACGGAATACCTGATCTTCCAGTTCGGAGGCCAGGCCCCTTTTGACTTCACCTACACCAAGGGGAGCGTCGCTACCACCGTGACGAAGAAAGGAAACGTGGCGGTACTTCAGGATGCTCCAACAGCTACAACGACCTATACCATCACTTCGGTTAAAGATGGCTTGGGTTGTACAACGCCTTTCACGGTTCCTTTCCTTGTGAATGTTGGTGATACAGATCCTAACTTTACCATCACAACCCCGGTAACTGCGTGTAATCCCAACGTTGCCAAATTCAAACACAACCAGGTGACTGGAACGATTTATACCTGGCGCTTTGGTGATACAGCAGACTCCACCTACACGGCCACCACCACGGTAGCCGATATGGTGATCAAACACACCTACACAAACCTGAGTCCTTCCAGTACGCTTAAGTATCCGGTATCGTTGCAGACAGAACTTCCTGCTCCCTATCCAGGCTGCTTCAAGAGTAGTACCCCTCAGAACATTACAATTTACCCACAGATCATTGTGAGTATTATATCCGACAAGACCGAAATATGTGGTGGTGAATCCATCCAGTTCTTAAACCAGAGCGTGGGCGCCACTTCGCATAAATGGTCATTCCGTGTAAAGGGTAAGACTGAGGAAACGGTGATGGGAACCATATCGAATATCAGGTATACGTTTACGAATGCAACCACATCCAACCCGATCTTGTACGAAGTGATCTATCGCGGAACGAATGGCACGTGTCCTACTGCCGATGCGATCATTAACATCAAGGTCTTCAGAAGTGCTGTCGCCAAATTTGATGAAGGTACGGTGCCTCCGTTCGTCAATCTTGAATCGAAGGTGACATTCAAAAACACGTCTACTCCGATTGACGCTACTGCTTACACCTATGATTGGACATTTGGTTCTGACGCCAGTCCAAGTGATTACCAGGGGACAACGCCTCCAACGATAAGGTATGTGCGTCCTGGTCCAAAAGAAGTAACGCTAACCGTCACCAACAAACAAAGTGGAGAATGTAAGTATGTGTTCAGTAAAACGATTAACATTAACCTACTGCCTTTAGTCGCAACGTTTAAAGCTTCTCCTTTGGAATCGTGTTTCCCATCCAAAGTGGTTATTACTGAAAGTAACATTACAGGTGATGTAGTTGAGTGGAGGGTGGTGGATAATAATGGTCGTGTTGCCGCAACAGCGACGGGTCTGTTGCCAACATTCAATCTTCCAACGGATGGAAAATATACAATCTCATTGAAGACTTCACATTCGATTACCGGCCAAACAGCGAGCGCAGTACCAGTGAATGTGACCCTGTATCCGAAGCCGTTTGCATCCTTTGATGCCCGCCCGGATGTAGTCTATGTACCGGACACTGAATTGAGCACATTCAACTTTAGCACGGGGGCAAACAAATATGTGTGGGATTTTGGCGATGGCGGAAAGGCGACAGAAGAAGAACCTAAATACATCTACAAGGTGGAAGGGATTTACGACCTGACACTATTTGCTCAAAATGATCATGGCAATAACATCGTGTGTTCTGACACCTTGAAACATCAGGTGGTGGCAAAACAAGGAGGTGTTACAAAGGTGCCTAACGCGTTCACCCCTAATCCGGCCGGGCCTTCAGGCGGAGTCAGTGGCAATGGATCATTCAACGATGTATTCATGCCTATCATTAAAGGAGCGGAGGAGTATAATCTTCAGATCTTTGACCGCTGGGGTAACATAATCTTTGAAAGCAACAGTACACAAATCGGATGGGACGGCTATGATAAGGATGGAAGACTATTGCCATCTGGAGTATATGTCTATAAGGTGACCATTCGTCTTTCTGATGGACAACGGACAACTCAAATTGGTGATGTCACCATGATCCGGTAAATTTATGAAAGCTATGCGAGCGAGAATAATATTATGGACAATTGTGATGGTGACTGCGTTGAGTGTGTCAGCGCAAGACCCGCAGTTTTCCCAATATTACCAGTCGCCCCTGTATTTGAATCCCGGCTTCACGGGGATCACACCTCAGCAACGGGCTACTTTTAACCATCGTATCCAATGGCCCAACCTGCCTCAGGCATTCTCGACCTTTGCTGCATCATATGATATCTGGGTTGACGAATTGAAGAGTGGCTTCGGGATTCTTGCCACCACCGACAAAATGGGCTCAGCGGGATGGAGAACTACTACGGCGAGCCTTCTTTATAGTTACAAGATAAAGATCACCGAGAATATAGTTTTTTCACCAGGAATTACTTTTGGTTATGGTATCAATGGCCTGGACCGAACGAAGCTTAGGCTTGGGGATGGTCTCGAATACGGTGGAGTGTCGCTTGATCCGGACCTCAATAAAATAGGCAACCAGCAATATTTCGATTTCAGTTCCGGATTTCTGTTATATTCCAAGGCGCTTTGGATTGGAGGTGCATTCGCACATATGAACCAACCGAACCTTTCCATTCTAAATGATGTCACGCGCTTGCCAATGAAGGTCACCGTACATGGTGGTGCACGAATTTCTTTAACCGGTGGATTGAGAACTACTTCCAAGGTGTCATACCTGACGCCTTCATTTATCTATCAGAGCCAGGGTGGCATTACACAGCTGAACACGGGACTTAACTACCATATCGACCCTGTCTTTATCGGCTTTTGGTATCGGGGAAAGCCATGGGAAAAAAGTGTTACAGGATCAATCAATCAGGATGCGATCATTATACAGATGGGCATGTACGTGGACAAAATGACGATCGGATATAGCTACGATTTTAGTCTCAGTGGACTATCCACCACTACCGGTGGAGCGCATGAGATATCCATCGTGTATGAATTTGTTGCAAAACCACTGCACAAGGGTGTTAAGAAACGCAACCGACTTCTCCCTTGCCCTACTGGCGGCCGCAATCCAGGCTACTGGGGGAAATAATAGTAACGACCAGTCATCTGCTTTTGCATCATTTCATCGAATGGAAATGCCATTCACCCCGGAAATCGGTTTTCATTCATTCAATGGTCTTATTTATAATGGTGAAGTTGTCGCGTCACCAATTATAAAATAAGAAAATTGAATGATTCAGCCTAACCGGGCAACCCAATTATTCTTTTATTTAGCCCTTCTACTGGCAGGTCTAAACAAGTCAGCCTTTGCGCAGTGTCCAGGTATATTGGAACCTGGCTTTGCATTTCTCACCAGTAGCCGCGGTTGTGCACCCTATATGGTGCAACTCCAGACGGCATACCTGTCTGCTGGTCCAGGTACCCAGTACGATGTAGACTGGGGAGATGGCTCAACACAATCTTATACTCAAGTAGGGGTAGGTTCTACCGGTGTGATCATGTCGCATACCTATCTCCTGGCCTCCGTGAATTGCGGATATGATGTGAGGATCGACGCATCGAATGCCTGCAACCCTATTGGTAGCGTGGTACCCATTACTACCCAGGTTATTGTATGGACCAATGATGTAGTCGCAATTGGCCCGGCAGTGTATCGTGTTTGTGCTGGCTTCCCGGCCAATGTTACATTTACTGACAACAGCACGTGGAATTGTTTCCCCCGCGCAACTCGGGAGAACAATGCGCCGCGCTGGATACAATGGATCTATGGCACGGGCGCTTTACCCTTACAGATCCCTGGCATACAAGTAAACAGCGTAACACCGGGCGCCTATCCTTATTTCAATCCTGTGCCTGGTCCTAACCCATTCTATCCGATTGTAGCACCCGGTTCGCCATCATTGCCGATAAATGTTCCGGTGACGACCCTGGCAGACATTGGAAAGGAATTCCAAATCACCTTAAAAAACTGGAATCAGTGTAATCCATATGACAATAATCTCGTTGATGGTAATCCTTTCAATCCGCTGTTGGCAGGTGGAGATAACCCTCCGCAGGTAACGACAGCAAAGATTGTAATTGTAGATGCACCCGCACCCACTTACGTCACACGCTTAGGTAATTCTGGTGGCCCATTGCAAACCGCTTTTTGTATCAGTGATGTTATTTATTTTGATAACAATACTCCGGCTATCGGCGGTGCTTCCTTTTCATACAATTGGAAGTTCTTTGATAACAATACGGGTGTTGGCGCTCCCCTCAGTACTAAGACAAATACAAACCCGACCTTCTCTTATACGACATCCGGCCAAAAACTTATCCGCCTCACCGTAACAGATCAAAATGCAGTGGGTGCCTGTATGGCGGTTTATGATGCCTTGGTTACCATCACTCCTTCATTGGTGGCAAAGATTCAGGCTTTGGATTTTACCAATAACCCCATCACACCATACTTCTGCCAGAGTGCCGCCTCACCTTTCTCCAGCTTCCAGGTAAGGTTTAGTGATGTATCGACTGGTATCGTTGCTCCAACCACAGAATGGAAGTGGGAGTTTTACAACGAGAACAATGTATTGGTTCAGCAAGCTCCTCTGGGTGGTGGATTTTCATCCGTGGCATTAGGTCCCTTTGATCAACTTTATACCAACAAGGGAATCTATCGTGCCGTACTCGTAATTCGTGACAATATCACTTTATGCCAGACGACCGATCAGATGCAGGTCAGAATTTACCAAAAACCTGTGCCGGTATTTACTGCCTCGCGTGTTTGCCAGGGTCAACTAAATATGTTTACTGAGAGCTCAACACTGAGTGCCATTAACGGTGAATCAATTGTATTGCGTGAGTGGGATTTTAATTATGACGGCGTCACCTTTAACAAGGACGCGGCTTATGATAATCGAACATCTTTCTCGCGGTCATTGGGAGTTGCCAATACCTACCAGGTAGCACTCCGTGTGACTACAAATCAAAATGCATGTTCAAATATTTTGCCCATTCCGGTCAAGGTCGATGCGCTACCGACCGCAAGTTTCTTGCCGAATGTGTCATCGGGTTGCAGCGTATTGACTGTCACATTCAAAAACAATTCTGTACTGGGCCAACCAGATGTAATCGATCGGTTTGTGTGGGAGGTTGATGAAAAAGGCGGTCTTGGGTTTCTCTCAGTGGCCACACAACGTCCCACCGACCCAGGATTCGCCGACCTGTTTGTGCGAGCTTTCACTAATGTGAACATCACTGATAAGTTATTTGATGTTAGGCTTCGCGTCGTCACGGCCAATAATTGTGAAACGATTTCGGCACCCACCACGATCACTGTATTTCCGGGCACTCGTTCCGGATTTCTATCCAACAATTATTCACCTTTCAATGACAACTGCTCGCCGGTGAGTGTAAGTTTTTCTGTCGATCCACAGACACAATCCCTGGCACCCGCCAGCTATCGATGGCGGGTGAGCGATTTGACTGGAGTGATCTCAGATGTAACCACAGGTACCACGCCGGCCTACACCCATAACTTCATAAATTCATCTTCCTCGATAAAAGATTTCACTGTTAAGCTGACCACTACCTTGACCACAGGCTGCTTTGGAGATTCTGTTCGCAACATCCGAGTGAGTCCATTGCCGATTTCCGCTTTTAAAATTGATACGCTGTCTTACGATTGTCAGCGAATGCGCCTTCGATTTACGGCTCAGCAAAAAGGTCTTACCTATCATTGGGCTATTTCTGACAACGGAATTCCGGTGCTCAATTCTTCCGGTCCTACCGATGTGATAGAGTATGAATCGGTGGCATCCTCCTTAACCAAAACGCTCATCGCCAGCCTGGATACAAAAAACCTTGCCAATTGTGTTAGCAACATCACCACAAAAAGTGTCACCATTCCTCCTAAGCTTGTAATTGGAACTTCTTTTACCGCCTCGCCTTCAACACAGATCTTTCCTTCTTCCATAGTATTCATTATCAATAGCACCAATACGGGTCCATGGACGTACCAATGGGATTTTGGGGATGGCCTGACCTCCAATAATATTTCCCCAGGTCAACATACCTATTCGACCCCAGGCACCTACACCATTAAATTGACTGTGAAATATAATGGTTGTATCGAAATGCAGACGAAGGTCATCACCATAAAGCCGACGCCACCAATTGTAGATTTCAGCTATGGGCCGCATTCCGGATGTCAACCGCTCACCGTAAAGTTTACCAACCTCTCAAAGTTTGCAGACCTGGACAGTTACGTCTGGAATTTTGGGGATGGGCAGGCGTCATCCAAGGCTGTTGATCCAAGCTACACGTACTACGAGCCTGGCAAATACACAGTGAGTTTATCTGCCTCCAACCTCACCGGTAAGATGACGGAGATCAAGCAAGGCATTATAGAAGTATTTGCCAAACCGAACGCACAGTTTGATACCAAGCCAAAGCTCGTGTATGTCCCGGACGGAATATTGTATACCAAGAATAATAGTTACGATGCCAGTCGGTTCCTTTGGGACTTTGGCGATGGTGGGACTTCCGAGGAATTCGAACCACAGTATTCTTACAAAGAGGTGGGAGTATTTGATGTTACTTTAATTGCCATCAGTATAAATAATTGTTCAGATACTACCAAAATCAAAGGTGCCACAGTTACTCAAAATGGCGGACAATTGCTTGTGCCGAATGCCTTCTCTCCAAATGTATCCGGTGGCGGCGGTACAGGAGGACAGGCAGGGCAGGGCGATGGAAAGAATGATGTGTTCCTTCCGATCATGAAGGGAGTCACTCAATTTGAGATGCTGGTTTTCAACAGATGGGGGGAACTGCTTTTTCAAACAGCGGATCCAAATATTGGCTGGGACGGGTACTTCAACGGTAAGCTTTGCGTACAGGATGTGTATATGTTTAAAGTCACGGCTCAATATGAAAATGGTGAGCGAGTTGTCAGGACGGG
>JAYVRH010000187.1:0-6977 GCA_043776495.1 Cyclobacteriaceae bacterium | reverse complement strand
TCCAAAAAACAATAACTTTGATCATCAAATCCCAATCGCCTAAGGGGTGGGTCAAACCATTACCGGTATAGGTGGGTCAGTGAATCCGGTATAGTCAGCTTCACATGACGAATCCGCAGAATGACAATCGTTTTCTCTGTAATTTTGTATGCGATCCGATACGAGTACTTTCTCAAATGCCCTGTACTTTCCGCGATTGTCCTTTTTGTATTTGGTCGGTGGATATTTTTCGGGGTGGCCTGGAAGGCTATCAACTATTTTAGTAATCCCGTCTCTTACTTTCTCGGCATTGCGGTAAGAGTCCTCTTTGATGCGTTCGTATATCTTTTTAAAATAAGCGGAAGCCCGGCTGTTCCAAACGACAACAGGCATGAACTTCTTTACCACGCCTTCATCTGTTTTTTCAACTCTTCATGTGAAATGTATTCACCCTTGGTTACTTCCGCCTCTGCCTCGTCCAATGCACGATTGTATTGCTCAAGGCTAATCCTACCTTCGTTCTTTAATCCGTAATGAAGCAAGTACTTTAAAGCTCTTAGTAGAGCAATATCTTCTACATGTTTAAGCTCTTCAATTATTATTTCCCGTTCCGCGTTGATATCCATGCTTTGTATCGTTTTGCTCATTCAAAGTTAAACGTTTTTGCAGAATTTGTGCCGCCATGCATGGCCCTGGCTACTGGCCAACAATAGGATTTTGATTCTCCATTTTTGTGACGCAAGATGCGTTTGTTCAGATCGTCCTGCTGTGCAGCCGTCAAAAGCCCATCACGATCCGCCTTCACGATATCATAGAGCAAATTTAAAACTCGCTCATCTGCATGGTTGATAAACTGATGCAATTCTTCTCGGAGTTGTAATAATCCCATACTTCTATTGATATAACCTTTTAAAGTTAAAGATTCCCTTGAAGCATTTTTAGAAAATATTAATTACAAGTCTTTACCTATTACTGCTAATCTAGCTAGACTTGAATAACGTATTCTTCCTGGTTAATCATAAACATCTTTACGATGCCCTACGCTGCGAACGTCCACAATACGGACAACATCATCAATAGTGTAGACCACCCGATAATCCCCTACTCGTATACGCCAGGTGTTTTGTTCTCCTTTCAATTTTTTACAACCCACTGGATGTGGATTTTCGCCCAATTTTATAATTGCCGGAACAATTCAATTGACAACTTGAGAAGGTAAATCAGCCAATTCTTTCGATGCTGTCTTGCTGACAATAACCTTATACATCCTCGGTGAGCTTGCCTTTAGCTTTCAAATCACGGATCACTTCTTCCAGGGGAATCTTCTCTTCGTCCTTACGCAATTCAGCAATCAGGCCGTCGTAAAAATCTTCCCACAGCTCTCCATACTTCCGTAAGTCGATCTGGACGGCCACTTTTTCATTTTTGTCATCCGTCACGTAGTTAATTCCTTCCATTGGTGTTCTCATTTTTTCAGGATATAAAGTTAACATTTTTATGCTTTGTTAAATTCCGATGGGCTAATTGGGACAACAGGAAAGAAATTATTGCATGTTGCCACAAACTTGGCAAGAGAACCTAATACATAATGGGTTTTTAAGAAAGGAAACCCTGATTACTTTCTATTTGAATGAAGTATTTAGGGCAAGAAATAAAGATTGTCGCAATCTATCCTTCGATGACGAGTGCACGGGCACGCGCTGCAAGCGTCGCGCCATAGCAGTTTTTACTTAAACTTCTCATTGTAATTTTTAAACACCCTGATGAGATCGTGCTCGCTGCGGATTGAACTATTGTTGGTGTTCATGAACTTTTTTACTTCTGAAGCATCACTGCCAAAAGCATGAAGAAGGGTTTTCCTGCTTGTAATTTCTGTCACCACTTCGCCAAGGGCATAATAGTACGCGCTGCTCCTCGAGATTTCTGTGTCGATGTTGCCGGTGCCCATTTCGGCAACAAAATCAGGCTTTCTGATGGAAACAAAATTGCGTTTTAGCAAGGGAATTTTTCCATCTACTAATACTTCCAACAGGCCCGTTAACGGTGCGCCGTCTTCATTATACCCATTTCCATTAATAAAGAGCTTTGGTAAATGAGTAAGGGAATCCCGCCAAACAAGGCTTTTGATTTTTTTCACTTCGACCATTCGGACTTCTTTTGATGCGAACAACTCCAGCCTATTTTCTTTCAAATCATATTTTACAGGAATACCTTCCAATAATTTTTCTGAATCAAAGAATGTGATGTCGGCAATATTCCATTTTGTGTCGAGGTAAGTTGTACCATTTACAACACCGGTTTTATTGGGACTTTTGCCATACAAGTTGTTACTACCCATTACAATGGGATCAGCCGCCCACTGACCAGCAGTCGTTTGTGCCAAATTCGGTTGGAATAAGCTCGCGAAAAGGAAGAAGATCAAAAGCTCTTTCATTCTTATGCTTTCATTAGACCCTGGCAGCCAACAACAGTTCAATGTTCCTATATTTCATTCCAAACTTACGGGCAACGGACTCATTGGTCAATCCCCCTTTGTAGGTGTAAACGCCTTTCATAAACCACTTGTGCAGGAAAATCATTTCCTCCACACCACCTTCCTCTGCTGCCCGAAGAATGGTCGGGGTGAAAATATTACTCAACGCCGTGGTGGCGGTATGGGCTACCCTCGAAGCCACATTGGGTACACAGTAATGAATGACATCATACTTTCGAAAAATTGGTTTGGAATGGGTGGTGATCTCCGCCGTAGCGATACAGCCCCCCTGGTCGATGCTGAGATCAATAATCAATGAATTTGATTTCATATGACTCACCATTTCCTCAGACACTACGTGCCGCGCCCTCCCTTTTTCAGCCCGGAGCGCTCCAATCACGACATCGGCTGATTTCAAACTCTCTGCCAACGTAACGGTATCAATGGTGGAAGTATAAAACTGATGACCCAGGGTGTGCTTGATCCGCCTCAACTTATACAAATGATTATCGAACACTTGTATTTCGGCGCCGAGGCTCAACGCTGCACGCGCTGCATACTCGGCGACAGTCCCAGCACCAATGATGACTACTTTCGTGGGGGGCACTCCTGTGATTCCACCTAGAATAATTCCCTTTCCATCATGCACGGAGCTAAGGTACTCGGCCGCAATCAACATCACCGTGCTTCCTGCAATTTCACTCATGGCCCTGATGATGGGCATTCCACCAACCTTGTCTTCAATAAACTCCCATGCCAGCGCGGTGATCCGCTTTTGAACGAGGGCGTCAATAAAACTTTTTTCAAGGTGACCTAATTGCAAAGCGCAAATGAGAGTTTGACCCGGCTTAAAAAATTCCATCTCCTCCAACGTAGGTGGTTCAATTTTTAAGATAATGTCCGCCTTGTAAACTTCTTGCGGTGCATAGACGATCTTGGCACCCGCTTCACTATACTGTCGATCGGTAAATTTTGATCCCGAACCTGCTTGCGTCTCGACCCAAATTTCATGGCCGCGGCCAGCCAGAATGGCTACTGCATCCGGGGTAAGACTAATTCGATTTTCTTGAAGTGAAATTTCTTTTGGGAGTCCAATAAAAAAGGTGCGGTTATCCTTTTTCACCTTCATCAACTGCTCTTGAGTATAGAGGCTCGCTTTCGCTAAAGTCTCAAACCCTGGTTTTTTCTTTGCCGTCATGCTCTTCGATACTCAATTATTCTGTGCAAGGGTCCTGAGGGAGTTATTCTTATCTTGAAGGAATTAGCTGGTGTCAGGCCCCCTAATTTTTCTGGCCACTCCACGAGGCACAGCCCATTCGAATCAAAATACTCTTCCACTCCAATATCAAACACTTCCTTCTGGTCTATAAGCCGGTATAAATCAAAATGGTAAATTTTCCTTCCGTCGCCAGCCTTGTATTCATTGACCAGTGAAAATGTGGGGCTGCTCATTCCTTCTGTCACCGCCAACGCCGTTCCAACGGCCTTAATCAAAGTGGTTTTACCTGAGCCCATTTCGCCAAAGAAGAGCCAAACATTGATATCTCCAGCTGCGCTAATAAGTTCAAGGGCCACACGATCCAGTTTATCCTGAGAAACCTCAGCTCCCCCATCCGCCAATCGCCAGACTTCAGGCATTTTTCGAAGTTAACAAAATTAGCGGAATGATCATCTCCTCCAGGCTCACGCCACCGTGCTGAAAAGTGTCTTTATATAGGCTGACATAATAATTATAATTATTCGGATACGCGAAAAACTGATCTTCAATTGCGAAGACGTAACTGGTAGAAACATTATTCCTTGGTAAAAAGAACTTTTCAGGCTTCAAAACAGACATGATTTTGTCACCCTCGTAGCCAAGGTTTTTGCCTTGCTTATACCGAAGATTTGAATTAACAGTCTTGTCACCTATTATTTTGAATGGTCTCTTTACACGGATTGTGCCATGGTCGGTTGTAATAATCACACGCGCCTTTCGTTCAGAAATTTTTTTCAGTACTTCGAACAACGGAGAATGGATAAACCAAGATTTTGTAATTGATCGGTAGGCAGCTTCGTCCGGAGCCAATTCACGAACCATGGCCATGTCGGTGCGGGCATGCGAAAGCATGTCAACAAAATTATATACAATGACATTGAGATCGTTGGTGAATAGATTAAACACAGAGTCTGCCAGATCCCTTCCTTCCTCAAGTTTCTTAATCTTGTGATAAGAAAATTTCATGGAAAGGTTATTACGCCTGATCTGACGTTCCAGGAATTCGCTTTCAAAATTATTTTTTCCATCGTCAACGTCTTCTCCCACCCAAAGATCAGGATGGACCCTTGCCATTTCAGATGGAAGCATGCCCGAGAAGATAGCGTTTCGGGCATAGGCGGTCGTTGTGGGAAGAATGGAATAATAAGTCTCTTCTTTATCGACAGAAAAATATTCCAGTATCTCAGGCTCAATAGACTTCCATTGGTCATACCTCAGATTGTCAATCAAAATCAAAAATGTGGGACGTGAAGTATTTACTTCAGGGAAAACCTTTTTCTTCATGATCTGATGCGACAACAAAGGTTTTGCCACTTTAGGATCATTCAGCCACCCTTCAAAGTGCCGTTTGATGAAGCGACAGAAATTCACATTGGCTTCTACTTTTTGAGAATTGAGCACTTCTCCCATGCTTGCATCTGACTGATCCATTTGCAATTCCCAAAATACCAGCTTCTTATAAATGTCAGCCCACTCTTCGTGATTGAGGTTATCCAAAAAAGCCATGCTGATTTTTTGAAACTCCTGTTGATAACCGGAGTTTGTTTTTTCCATGACCAAATTTTTCTTGTCCAATATCTTCTTGACTGACAATAATATCTGGCTGGGGTTTATGGGCTTGATGAGATAATCATCAATTTTTGACCCAATCGCCTCCTCCATGATCTGCTCCTCTTCATTTTTTGTGATCATGACAACCGGAACATTCGGCTTATTGGTCTTGATCAGCCCGAGCGCCTCCAATCCAGACATACCTGGCATATGTTCATCCAAGAAAACGATATCAAAATTTCGCGATTCATTGAGCTCCACAGCCTCTGCCCCGTTATTGACCGGTGTGATATCATATCCGCGTTGTTGCAGAAACAGGATGTGCGGTTTTAACAAGTCAATCTCATCATCAGCCCACAAAATCGAATATCTTTGCATGAGTTTTTTCTACAAGTTAATTAATACCCGGCAATCAGTAACGGTCTTTAACAACACTGTTTTTGAACAAGAATAAAATCATAAACGACCCCGTTTACGGGTTTATCCCGATCAAAAGTCAAAAGATCTTTGATCTGTTAGAGCATCCATTCATTCAGAGGATGCGCCGCATACGCCAGTTGGGTCTGGCCGAAATGGTGTACCCTGGAGCCATTCACACCCGCTTTCATCATGCCCTGGGAGCCCTGCATTTGATGAGGCAAGCTTTGGAAATACTGAAGTCCAAAGGCGTCGATCTGTCAGATGAGGAAATCGAGGCGGCCCAGATCGCCACGCTGCTCCATGATACCGGCCACGGGCCTTTCTCACACTCGCTGGAAGAAACGCTCTTTGAAAATATTAAACATGAAAGTCTGTCCTTTCTGTTTATGAAGGAACTCAATCATCAGTTTAATGGAGAGCTTGGTCTTGCACTAAAAATCTTCCAAAACACATATCCAAAAAAATTCCTTCACCAACTGGTGAGTTCTCAACTGGATATCGACCGACTTGATTACCTCAATCGCGATAGTTTTTTTACAGGCGTAAGCGAAGGAGCGGTGGGCACTGACCGGATTATTGCCATGCTCAATGTAGTGAGGGGGCAATTGGTGGTCGAAGAAAAGGGGATTTATAACATCGAAAATTTTCTGAACGCAAGGAGGCTCATGTACTGGCAAGTATATCTACATAAGACCTGCGTAAGCGCGGAAAGACTGTTGGTTAATATCATGAAGCGGGCCCAATACATTGCAGGGTCGGGAGAGCAACTGCCCTCCAGCGAATCACTTTCATTTTTCCTTCACCATGCTCTTTCTCTTGAAGATTTTGTAGAAGATAGAAAGATGCTTACCCTCTTTGGCGATCTTGATGATTATGATGTCTGGGGAGCCATCAAACAGTGGCAGTCACACCGCGATCCTGTGCTGTCTCAACTTTGTAAAATGTTGCTGCAACGGAAATTGTTCCAGATAAAATTATCAACTACCCCCATTCAGAAGACAGAGGTTGAAAAAGTGAAGGAAAATATTGGCAAGGCGTGGAAGTTACGCAAAAGTGATGTCGCTTATATGTTCTCTCAAGGTACTGTGTCTAACGAAGCGTATCTCTCAGAGCGTAATTCAATCCAAATCCTGATGAAATCAGGAGAACTCCTGGATGTAGCACAAGCCTCCGACCTTCCAAACATTAAGGCCATGAGCAAAATCGTGAAAAAAAACTACCTATGCTGGCCCAAAAACTTATCTTTGTAACAGGAAATACCTGTTTATCAAGGGTATCCGGCGAATTGAGCCTCAG
>JAYVRH010000186.1:0-2162 GCA_043776495.1 Cyclobacteriaceae bacterium | reverse complement strand
CCCCCTGTGTACCACTGAAAACTATAAGGACTCAAATCTGTAACAACCGTTGCCCCCTTACTTATTTGAACCTGCAGTTGCCCGGTATCGGGGGAAGCATTTAAACATTTAAAATTGTTCTGCGGATTAATTATAGCAGTGGTGAAAGGGGTAGGCGTAACTTGAACCGCATACATATTATTAGCAATGGAGCACTCCTTCGTGCTTGCACCAGTCAACACGATCGGCAAAATGGTTCCATTATTATACAAAACGATGTAAAGTGTAAAGGCATTGCCTGGACCATTGACCGTAATTGTAGGCGTCGTTATTTTTGCACCTACCTGTAGGTTGACGATATTCAATACATCTCCTCCTAAAGGGCTCACAGTCAATTTTGCTGTAGTGGGGTTCTTCGTTGGATCGGTGGCAAAGAAGCTTACCGGGACATTGTCGGTGATGGGCAGGTCGCCATTGTTGATAATATTAAAGCTTACACCAATACCCAGGTTGCCGCAAATCGGTGGCGTTATGTTCACTGCTGGAGTATATGTTCCGTCACCGTCGGTATCAACGGGCGGGGTTGGAGCGATGACGGGCGTATCACCAAAGTAGGTAAGGTCTGGTGCGGGAAACTCAGGGCAGCCACTGGCGCTGAGCCTCGGCACCTGATTCATGAAGAGATTCAACGGCCTTTGGGGCCCAGGCAGGCCTGAAGGGCATGCACCAGCACTAAAGATCAGGCTTTGGTCAATTTGAGGGAAAGGCAAAGTCAGGTTATCGTTGATGTTTGTGACAAAATAAGGCTGTTGGTTCCAAATCTTTCGGGTTGGCAGCCATGCATTTGTGGAGGAGTAATAGATTCTTATTTCTCCAATGGCCTGGTTATTCAAGTCGCCATTGATGGAAAAACTTGACGTGGAGTTGCAGGTTATGCATATATCTGTGTTGCCATCTCCATTTACATCCGCTATGATGGGGCCTTCGGTGTAGGTATGCGACTGGCAGGCAGACGACCATACTTTTGTTGCCCCTGTCTGACCATCGATCACGGCCAGCTCCTGGGAATCACGGTAAACAACTTCCGGCTTTCCATTATTATCAAAATCATAGACTGTCAACGACAGGATTCCAGAAAGGGAATCGTTAATGGTTCTTTTCCATAACAGCACGAAGTTTCCGGCGCCGTCTAATCCCAGGCAAAACAATTGACTGCCGGCAAAAAAGAGTGCCTCCAACTTGCCATCGCCATTGGCATCTCCAAGGTTGATACGTCCCGTTCCCCAAATCCACCCGTTGGCATAGAGACCGTCAGGTGGTGAGTAAGTCGCTAACTTATTGTTTTGCACATCCCAAAAAAATACGGTCGTTATATTGGTGCCACACGGCACAGCTTCGTTGCCGGAACAATTGATGGCACCCGTCATGAGCACGTCCAGAAATCCATCGCCGTTAAAATCCGCTACACTGGTCGAACTAAATTGGTCCACACCATACTCTTGAGGGTCGTTGTACCCTTTCGGGAAATATTTTGGTCCGAGGGCAAGCGCATTGAGATCTTTAGCGACCGTCAGAACCTTGAGTGTTCCATTGGCTGTGATGGCCGTACGGGCGGCCAGGCTCGGTACATTGTAGATCAAACTCCCACAAATCAACTCCATGTTCGTCGCAGTGGCACCAAGAATGTTGGCTGCTACGGGTCCAGAATTAACTGAAGTGTCCCACACCCCGCCGCCATCCGCCAGAAGGTTGCCAGACTCTGCTGCGTAAATCCTATTCTTTAAATAAATTTCAGCCTTACCATCGCCATCAAAATCGGCGATCCCGGGACTGCCGGGGTTATCAGGTCCAATATCTACGACATAACTCTTGATAAGGGTAGCAGGAGCATATTTGAATCCAAGTAAAAAAAATCTAACTGGCGAAGACGTCGGGGCAGCTTTGTCCCTTCCACTGGCAATTGCAAAAAGTTCCGAAACACCGTTTTTATCGATGTCAGCGATCATGATCTCATGCTCAAACAAATAATTTGCTATTGTTTTGTCAGCAGGAAAATCCTTGGCACCTATGGAATATTCAGACTTGGCATCCCCTGGCTGATTGGTACCCACCTTAGTAGTATACACCACTCTAATCCATTGCTTCCATTTGCTCGTTGTGGCTGCATCGGGTATTCCATCGCC
>JAYVRH010000185.1:0-7013 GCA_043776495.1 Cyclobacteriaceae bacterium | reverse complement strand
ACAGATTACCACTGACAAAATCATCTGTGAATATCTGTGTAATCTGTGGCTATTAAATTGACCTTGGCTATAGGGCAGATGACGAGTTAGATGGAATTAGCGCTGATTTTTTTTGATGCTTTTTTGTTCTGAATTAATCTGCGCTGATCTGGGGACATTCAATCTGCGAAAATTCCATCTAACTTAGTATTTTTTGTTTAGCTCCCATGTCTTAGAATCAGTGGGTCCCATTGCAGACTCCAATTTTTGACAAAATCAAAAATCACAATTTCGATAACGCTGAAATATACCGATCAGGAATATCTCCCTTCGTCGCGAGCTGATAGTCAGCATAACTGCAAGGCACAATGCTGTTGCGTGAATAGGTAGACTTCGTAGGCATCGGTATCTCCATCCACCAACGCTCCGTAAATTTGCTCTTGTAAAATGTAAGTGTCTCCGGTTCTACGGGCATTGAAACGGTATACTTTGTAAAATCATTGCTACGAAAATCCTGCTCATTCTTGCGATGGTAATAACCCTCGATAAAATACCAAATCATAGTGGCTACCACCGCGGCTGTCTTCTTTTGGGTATCATCAAAGTCAGGACTGTAGCCATAGAAGCCTACTGAACTTAGCTTTTCATTGAGACCGGCATACCAGCATATCTGGCAAGCGTCTTCTCCGGTAAGGCCAAAGGGCTGCGCTCGATCGCTGCCGGGTGCGTCAGCAGAGCGAATGGCTGTTACATCAAATGATAGCAAATCTGCCTGGCGGATGGCCGGCTCCATCTCGGCCAGGTTGGTACGCATCTGGCCTACACGGAATGCCTCAAAATATAACCTCTCAAGAACACCAATTGAAGAGGGGTCGATGAGATAGCTTTGATAACCCAGGTGTGTATAACTGAGGAGATAGTTAGGTTCGTGCAACAATATCTTATGAAGATGTTTGCGGTCTGGAGGAACACCGTGTTTGTCTTCCAGGTCGAGAAAGGCGTCAATATTGAGTAAGCTGACCAGTTTGTCAAATCCTTCGTAAGCGCTGTATTGCCCATAGTCGAGATCATGAGCACCTCCTATAATCACGGGTAGCACATTGTCTTCCAATAATATTCTGCATACTTCACTGAGTCGTACATACGATTCCTCCAAATCGATGCCTGATTTGAGGTTTCCAAGGTCCACGATCCGGTAAGCTCCGGTCCCTTTTTTTAATGCATAAAGTTTCTTGCGTACTTCGTCAGGACCATTGGTCTTCCCCGCATGATGACCGGCTCCGCGCGTTTCATTAATCCCGATGATCGCCACATGGGCACCTTTGTACTCAGGCATCTTATCACCATAGATCTTAATATTCTTTAGCACAGAAGAGGTGGACGTGACCGTAGCGTGAACAGATTCATCTACAGGAGAAAAGAATATAGTTAAGTCCATGATCGATTGGTAACCTTAACAAAACTAACAAAAGGGCACTGATTCCAATGAGACCCGTAATGAGCTTCAAAAATTAAACTGGAATGTTTAACCCTGACATGTCTTCGCGGTTTTTTGATGTCTCATCAATAATACCGCTACCTGCAAGCTTAATTCGATCTAACCTATCAACTAGTTTTATAGGAAATGGCTACTTTTCATTTCCTCGTTGAATCTGAGGATCGCGGCACCCGAAACGGGGCCGCGAAGACATCTCCCTGCGAAAAGTATTCAGCAAATTGGGCTATTGACTGCTACATTTAAGAAAGCTATTCACAATAAAAAGCCTTTCGATATCGAAAGGCTGAAAGGATTAGTTCAACGATGATTACCCTCCAAAATCGTCGAAGCGTACGTTTTCCTTTGGAATGCCCATCTCGTCCAGCATTTTCAGCATGGCTGCATTCATCATGGGTGGACCACAGAGGTAGAACTCGACATCTTCCGGTGAAGGATGTGTTTTGAGGTAATTGTCAAACAAGCACTTGTGTATGAAACCCATATAGCCATCAGCATCCTTATCATCCAAATTCTTTTTCACCTTCCAATTGTCATCTGGCAACGGCTCAGAGAGGCCAATGTAAAATTTAAAATTCGGAAAGTTCTTTTCAATATCCCGGAAGTGCTCAGCATAAAACAGTTCTTTCTTCGAGCGGCCTCCATACCAATAGGATACTTTTCGGTCCGTTTTATCTGTATGAAACAAGTGAAATATGTGTGCTCTCAGCGGTGCCATACCGGCACCTCCACCCACATAAATCATTTCGCGCTTTGTCTTATTAATGTGAAACTCTCCATAGGGTCCTGAGATCGTTACTTTGTCACCGGGCTTGCGTGAAAAGACATAGGAGGAACAAATGCCCGGATTCACATCCATCCATTTGTTGTTCTGGCGGTCCCATGGTGGAGTGGCCACACGAATGTTCAGCATCACGATGTTGCCTTCTGCCGGATGGTTGGCCATCGAGTAAGCACGGAAGATGGGCTCCTCATTCTTCATCTTGAGATCCCACAACTTAAACTTATCCCAATCCCCTTGAAACACATCTGGTTTATGTCCCAAGTCAGGATGAGGCGTAATGTCCATCGTTTTGAAATCAACATTAATTTGTGGCACATCGATCTGAATATAACCACCCGCTTCAAACTTAAGTGTTTCACCAGGTGGAAGTTTCATCACAAACTCCTTGATGAAAGTAGAAACATTATAATTTGATGCTACTTCACACTCCCATTTTTTAATCCCAAATATCTCATCGGGTATGCGGATATTAAGGTCTTGTTTTACTTTTACCTGACAGCCTAAGCGCACATGCTCCTTTTTCTCCTGGCGACTTAAATGTCCAACCTCGGTCGGTAATATATCGCCACCACCCGACTCCACTACGCACTTACACATGGCACAGGTTCCGCCTCCGCCACAAGCTGAAGGGAGAAATATTTTTTCATTTGACAGCGTCGAGAGCAGAGAGCTTCCCGCCGACACCGTGATGATCTTTTCTCCGTTGATGGTAATCTTTACCGGCCCTGATTGAACCAACTGCTTTTGCGCAAGCAAGAGCAAGAAGACCAGCAATAAAATAACTACTGTAAAAGCAATGATGGACGTCGTGAGGATGGGGAGCATGTGAATCGGATCATTAAAACACAAATATATTCACCGCACCCCTAAAACGGGTTTTGTTCATCAAAAAAATCCCATCATCAATTTTTCTGCGAACTTTCAGGCGTAGGTCAGGATTTCCCGCTCAATAGCAACCGTGGGTTTTACTATAGCTTCCGGCGCTAAAATGACGCTAATGCCTGCCTGCTGCGACCATTCCCGGATTTTTTCGAGTTTCACAATGCCCCTCATATTCTGCTGGCCATTTCCCTGAAAGCCTCCTTCGAATTCTTGAAAATCCGAAATGGACAACTGAAAAGGCTTCGAAAAACCAACAACTACCGACACAGTAGCTTCATTAGAAAAAGAAGGGGGATTCTCCTGATGCCGTTTCTTGTACTCATATCTATAATCGTATGTCAGGGCCGATATGTCTGAAAGGACTGCAGAACCCGTGGGATAGCTGCCAGCACCTTTGCCCACAAAGAGCTGTTGCTCGGCAAATGCCCCCTCGACGATCACCGCATTAAATTCATTTCGCACGGAGCTCAAAGGATGATTGCTTTCAATGAACTGCGGTGCCACCAATCCATAAATCTTATCACCCGATTTAAAGGCGCGGGCCACCAGCTTAATGGTCAGGCCATGATCTTTTGCATACTTCAAGTCAACTGCTGAAATTCGATCTATTCCGAAGTTGATAATGTTTTCTGGCTTGACAAATATTCCAAAGGCGTGGGCAATCAGGATGGCAAGTTTGAATTTTGGATCTAATGCTTTCACGTCCAGACTCGGGTCACTTTCGGCGAAACCAAGCGATTGTGCCTGGCCTAGTGCTTCTTCGTAACTCTTCCGTTCATCAATAACTTTAGTAAGTATATAGTTGGTGGAGCCGTTTAGAATCCCTTCAACACTTTTGATGAGATCGTTGTCATAATACTCTTCGAGGTTTCGTATGATTGGGATACTTCCACACACGGAACCTTCGTACAGTACCGGCTTCCCATACTGGTGCTGAAGATCATATATCTCCTCAAGGTGTTCAGCCAGCATTCGCTTGTTCGCGGTCACCACGGCCTTGCCGTTTTGAAGGGAGGTCTTGACGATCTCAAACGCTGCTGAGGCATCATCTATCAGTTCTACCACCACATCGATTTCCGGGTCAAGGAGTATGTCTTCTTTTCGAAAAGTAAATATGTCTTCAGCCAAAGGGCGCTCCTTGTTTTTAGTCTTGACACAAATCTTCTTGATCTCTGCTTTTACACCCTTCGTTTCATGCAATACGTGGTAAAGACCCTGCCCGACGCAGCCAAACCCGAACAATCCCAATTTCAATTTCTTTCTCATGCTAAAATGATTGACTTTTTGTTTTGATAGAATTTATTTAACAATGTCTTTAATTGATCAAACTCAACCAAAAATCCATCGTGACCATAAAGTGAATGGATGATCTCAAGTTTTGCCTTGGGAATATTTTCTGATAATAATTTCTGCTCAGACAGCGGGAAGAGAAGATCGCTTTCGATCCCCACGACCAATGTCTTTGCTTTCACCTGATGCAATGCTGCTTTCACACTTTCCCGCAAACGACCTACATGATGGTTGTCCATGGCCTTTGACAAAGTCCAATAGGTAAACGCATTAAAACGTCCTGCAAGCTTTTGACCCTGGTATTGCTGATACGTTGCCGCCCTGAAGCCATCAAACTTTTCATTTGATTTCTCACTTTGCTGTTCAGCAAAACCTTCAAAGCTCCGATAGGATAGCATCGCAATAGCACGTGCCGCCTTCATGCCATTCAATCCTGCCCTTGAGTCATTTTCTTTCCATGTGCTGTCGGCCTCGATTGCCAGCCGCTGCGCTTCATTGAATGCAATGCCCCATGGTGAATGATTCGCATTACAAGCAATCAAAACAAGGTGATTGAAAATGTCCGGACTCTGAATGGACCATTCAAGAGCCTGCTGACCGCCCAATGAGCTTCCGATCACAGTTTCAATTTTCTCAAGACCAAGTTCTTTGCGTAAAAGTTCAAAAGATTTGACGATGTCACGATTGGTAAGCATTGGAAAATCGTGAAAGAATGGTTTGCCGGTATCCGGATTAATTGACAGAGGGCCTGTGGATCCATAACATCCGCCCAGCGTGTTGGCACAAATCACAAAATGATGCTTTGGATCGTAGGGACCACCCGCATCAAACAACCCCGGCCACCACGACGTGACGTCCGAGTTACCGGTAAGGGCATGGATCACCCACACTACATTCGAACGGTCTTTGTTCAGCTGGCCGAGTGTTGTGTATTTAAGTTGAAATCCAGGGAGTTTACTGCCTGCTTCCAGTTCATATTCTTTATCGTAATGAAAGATGTGATCGTGTTTCATTGTTTTTTTATTTCAATGCGCTCAGTCCTGCCCTGGCAACTTCAGCATCTTGAGAGGGTTGCATTCCCGATACGCCGATTGCTCCAATTATTTTTCCATTTGAAAAAATCGGTTCGCCACCTTCAAGGGGTACAATACCCGGAACACCCAGCACCCTAAGGCCTACTCCCCCGTTGGCGACAAGGTCTTCAAAGACTTTTGTAGGCCGCTTAAAATTATTTGCCGTTTTAGCTTTGCCAATCGCAATATCAACAGAACCAATTTGGGTATTATCCAGTTTTTCCAACGCTACAAGATTACCTCCAGTATCAACAATTGCAATGACCACAGTCCATTGATTGCTCTGAGCAAAGGCTTCCGCGGCGCTCAGCGCTTTTTTAGCACTGGCCAGGGAAATAGATTCCCCGTAAGCCACAATAGGATTGCTTTTGACAGGAGACTTTTCCGCTTCCTTTTGTGCGGTGGCGGAAAAGGTGGTTAGTAAAATCATTAAAAATATTGTTGTTCTCATAAGAATTGTTGTTTTGGATAAATAACGCCTCTCTCAAAATCAAGAGAGGCGTTATTAAGTTCAATTTGATACCAGCTCTTTTTCAAACACTTTCTTTAATGCTTGCTGGAAATCTGCTTTGATGTCATCAATATGCTCGATGCCAACCGAGACACGCAACAGCGTAGGCAATACTCCGGAAGCAATTTGTTCCTCATCCGACAATTGCTGATGGGTGGTTGCGGCCGGCTGGATGATCAGTGTTTTAGCATCTCCCACATTAGCCAAATGACTTACCAATTTCAAATTGTCAACCAGCTTGGCTGCATTTTCCTTCGTTCCTTTCAAGGTAAATGAGAGCACTGCACCAAATCCATTCTTTAAATATTTTTTAGCCAGTTTGTGATACGTGCTGTTTTGCAAGCCCGGATAATTTACCGTCTCAACCGAGGGATTTTGCTCTAACCATTGTGCCAATACCAATGCGTTATCGACGGAACGTTGCACACGAAGTGAAAGGGTTTCTAATCCCTGAATGAGCAAGAATGAATTGAATGGGCTGATGGCTGGCCCAAAATCGCGCAAGCCTTCAACCCTTGCTCGAATGATGAACGCAATGTTAGGGAGCCCCAGGGGGTTGCCTTCACCAAACACGTCCCAGAATTTCAAACCATGATAACCTTCACTTGGTTCAATGAACTGTGGAAATTTACCATTACCCCAGTTATAATTTCCTCCGTCGACAATGACGCCGCCAATGGAAGTACCGTGACCGCCAATCCACTTCGTGGCAGATTCAACGACTACGTTGGCACCATGTTCCAAGGGTCGGAATAGATATCCTGCAGCACCAAATGTGTTGTCAACAATTAAAGGAAGGTCTTTTTTCTTAGCCAATGCTGCAATGGCTTCAAAGTCAGGTATGTTGAAGCCAGGGTTGCCAATGGTTTCAATGTAAATTGCCTTGGTGTTCTTGTCGATTAGCCTCTCAAAGGCCTCTACTTGATCACCTTCTGCAAAGCGTACCTCCACGCCCAGTCTTTTGAAGGCTACCTTAAATTGATTGTAAGTACCTCCATA
>JAYVRH010000184.1:0-2179 GCA_043776495.1 Cyclobacteriaceae bacterium | reverse complement strand
CACCACCTGGCTCATTTGGTCCCCCTGGTTGCTCTGGTTTCGGTTCTGGTTTATATAAGCTTTTATCGACGAGCCAGAAATTCAAATCGCTGATCTCGAAGTAGGGCACTGGCTGACGATAGTAGATAGAAGTAAATGATTTACCATCGCCATTCGCAATGGCGAATTCTCCCTGGCCACAATATCGGTCGAGACTGTCTTTGATTGCGCCGGGCCCTGTGATCATCGGTTTGTCATCGAAACGCAAAAAAGCTTCGTAGACATCGTTTGCTTTGACTGGAGTTTCGAAAATCGGCAGCAGGTTATTGGTCCTTAACAGGCCAAGGCCCACGGAAGACAACAGCCATTCTTCATCTTTTAATCGTTGTAAGATGTTAGTGCTGATTTGTGCATCGAGGTTGTCTCTAAATTCGCCCTGATTAAGAATCAGCTTTTCAATTCCCTTTGACGTGTGCTTGGCTATGATGGAGTAGGCCACGACGATGGAGCTCTCTGTTTGCCGGGCGGCCTCTTCCATGCGTTTGCTTACTTCCTGCTTCTGATCCATTTCCAACTGCGTCCCGTACTCTTTCCTGATCTTTTCGCAAGCCAGATAGTCTCGGACATCGCTCTGCAGTTTACCAATGGCATTTTCCGAGCAGATAAGGAACAAGATTGTGTTGCGATACTTTCTTTCAGAATTTCCCTTCTTTGTTGCAATTCTTTCAATCGCTGGCTTCGTGTTTCCATTAATGGCAGTTGGACTGGCCGAATACTGGGTCGGCAGAATTATCAGAGCAGGTCGTAGTTGTTCCGGCACCTCTCCTGATGGATTCACCATGACTTTGAAAGCCGTAACCCCCTCCGTTCTTTGCCGAACTCTTCGTTCTATCTCGGCATCCACTTCCTGGGGATGGATGTCATTCTTTGCCTGGGTTATTAAAATATTGATGTTTGGCTTGGTGTGGAACCAATATCTTTTCCCAGCGGCACCTGTAGTACTATAGTACAGAAAGTGCGCTCGTCCCTCCAGTTCTTGCAAAGCTGCGTTAACAGTGAAGTGACTGAAATCATTTGGCTTCATCACGCTTAGCTTGATGTCTGCCACCGTGGTTCCTTTGTTAGGTCCATCGCTTCCAAAGCTGCTGAGCAAAATTGTTGACGCAATACTTTTAGTCAGGTTATGGTTTCCGAATTCCGGCTTGTCCTCGTCGATCCGGTGGGCATTGGATGATGAACCGGAAACATCGGCGCTGATAACGGCACTGTAGCCATTGCCATATAATTTCTTAAGCTGGCCGGTAAGAGCATCCAGGTTTTCAAAATTTACGTCGCCGGTGTGAATCAGCAGGTTCTTGCCGATAAGGTTGTGCTGACGTTTCCAAAGATCGCTTACAACGGATGCCAGTAAACGCAAGACACCGCGCGTGCGTTGAAAGTCGTGGTGGCTTGCCCAACGTACCTTAAAGACATCAATCAGTTCGGGATGAAAAGGATACGATTTTCTTAATCGTTCTTTGTACTCACCCCGCGTGGCATGGGTGGGGAGCTCACCTTTTAACTCTTGATATAATGAAGTGTAAGATGTAAGTACCTGATCGATCGCTTCAGTATTGATAAGGTCATCAAATAATCTTCTTCTTATAACCTCATAGATTTCATCATCAGCGACCGGCTTGGTATCAGCACCCACGCGACCCAATCTGTTTTGCAGACTCGTCAATATCTGACCTGCCTGTGGTGAACTGGCAACTTCCGTCTCACTGGCAGGGAGCGTCGCTACCAGCACGCAGTTAGGAGTCGCTGCAACAGCTTCGGTTAATTCCTGAATGAATGAAATTGTTTGATCAGAAAGATTCGAACCCACAACTTGCTGTGCGGATGCTTTAACACAATAATCCGCAAGCTCGTCCACCAGGATCAAAGCAGGTTTGCAAACTGCCAGAACTTTTTTAAACAGGCCGGCTGGCGCGGTGCGACTTTCGTCATTTGCGCGGATGATCTCGTATGCATCTTTGCCGCCAAGCTGGTACGCTAACTCGCCCCACATGGTGCGAACGCGAAGACCCGTAGATGTAGTTCTACCTTGTGTCGGATCATTGGTTGTATTGGTGAACACAGCAATGTTTGCCTGATCAAACGCAGGCGTGGCTGTAGATACAAACAACTCCTTAATAAGTGCATCGCCTGCCTTGCGGCC
>JAYVRH010000183.1:0-7054 GCA_043776495.1 Cyclobacteriaceae bacterium | reverse complement strand
GCGTCGGGCTGAAGTTGTCTGAAGTCGCCACCCCCCCAGGGTACGCCATCCCATGCCGCATCGTTGATTAGACCATCGATCACGGGGGGTTCACCTTTCAGACGAGCGGTTGTATACGATTTGGTCGGATCAATTCTGGACTTGATTGAGTCGCGCTTCGATTTGGTGGAATCGTTTTGCGCCAATGAGGCGCTGCTGAAAAAAAATAAGCACAGGAGGATGGCTCCGATCTTCATTCTGAACCGACTTTGTTTGTCAATACGATTACTACTGCTTCCATCATTTCAGAAAATCTTCCGCGGCAAGTGTCTATGCTTCAGGATAAGACAATTATAACGGTAAGTATCCCTACTTGTTTCGGACGTGGTGCCCAGTGGCTGTTTTATAGGGACAACCGGACACGAGACGCGTTAAACCGTGGTGACTAAGTATACTTGAGATGTATGGGAAGGTTACTTGGGTCTTAGAAACCGAATCGTATAACCCTTGACATGTCTTCGCAGTTTTTTGATGTCTCAGCAAAAATACCGCGATCTACAAACGGCCTTAGGCCTGGTTACGGTCAGGCCTTCTCAATCTGTTTGATGATAGCAATCAAGGCTTGCTTTTCATAGTTAGACTCGAAGATCGCGGCACTGGAGACCAGGCCGCGAAGACTCCCAAAGAAAGGTTTGCCCTCCAAATAATTGGGGTTATTACCTCCTCTCAATCCCCAGCACCACCCCCTCCGGACGCAATGTGACCATTGGCCGCATCTTTGGAATTTGATCAGTGGTGTTAATATTAAACTGATGAATGAAAGTCTTCAGAAAGAGGGCCATCTCTGCCATCGCAAAATTATTTCCAATGCAAAGTCTGGGACCACCGCCGAAAGGAAAGAAAGCTTTGACTTTTTCTTTGTCTGAATTCTGCAGAAGAAATCGATCTGGTATAAAAGACGACGCATTTTCCCAATAGCGTTCATTCCTGTGTAGGCCATAATAAAAAAGGACGATGATCGTACCTTTAGGGTATGAAAAGTCTTTGAAAGTATCGTCTTCCAATGCGACGCGATCACTGACCCAGGCGGGTGGGTAAAGACGCATACTCTCGTTGATCACGGCAGTCAATCGATCATGGGCAACACACTCTTGTATTCCTAATCCCTGGGTTGATTGCCTGAGCTTTTGCAATTCTACAGGATTGTTCGCCAACAAATAAAGTGTCCATGTAAGGGCATTGGCGGTCGTCTCATGCCCGGCGATGAAGAGGATCAATATTTCATCCAGAAGTTGCTCCTCATTCATAGGCTCACCGGTATCTTCATAGCGGGCATCGAGCAACATGTCCAGGAGATCATTGAATTTCATTTTACTTTCCTTTCGCTCCCGGATGATGGCAAGAAGGATGTCTCTGGTCCGCTGGGCCTTTTTCAGGTTTGCATTCACCTCGCCGGATAAGGCATACCACCAGCTCTTATAAGGCTGCCGTATATCGCGGATCACGAATTCCTGGGTCTCACTAATATATTGACTCAATTCCGTGATCGACTGTTGTGGCACCTCGATATCAAACAATGTATTGATGACAATTTCAAAAGCCAATCGATTCATCTGTGGGTAGAGATCGACATTCCTTCCCGTCGGAAATTTCAGGAGGAAGTCGTCTATTGTTCTCTGCATGATTTCGTACAAACCCTGGATCTTTTGGATGTGGAAGCCAGGTTGAATCAGCCGACGTTGGCGAAGCCAGTAGGCACCGTTGGAGGTCAGTAAACCATTGCCAATAAATCGTCCAAGCTTTTTGGACACCATTTCAGATTTGTGATAGTTCCTATGGTTTTTCTTTAACACATAGTCAATGAACTCGGGGTCCTGGGTGAGGATCATCTTATTTGTAAACCCATTGTAGACAGTGTATGAATCCCCAAATTTTTCCACACTTTCGTTCATGGTCTCGATTGGGTTCCTGACAACCTGAAGACCTCGGCGGTAGGTACCGAAAAAGGAATAGCCTGGGGGTAAATTATAAGCGGGCATGATTATTCGATAATATCCGAAGGTAGAACAAGTTAGTGAATGAGTTTTCGGAAGGTGTCCCGCAGATTTCCGCTAATTGAATGCTACGCGGATGAGCGCAGATTTTCATACAAGAAAAAGGAAAAGGTCAGCGTAAATCTGCGTTGCATTATATCTGCGAAATTCCATCTAACTCGTCATCTGCCCTTTGCCAAGGTCAATTTAATAGCCACAGATTACACACCTGCCTGCCGAAGCGACTTGGCGCAGGCAGGGATATTCGCAGATCATTTTATCAGTGGTAATCTGAGTAATCTGTGGCAAATTAAAGATTCCAAATTCAGCCTGACTCAAGTTAGAAATCTAGTTTTAGCTCCGTAGGTCTTAGAATCTGCGGGAAATGCATTTCTACTTCTTCACGAGGTACACAAGTTGTCCAAAATGATAACTGATGTGATTGGTGCGGTTGATGATGATGTTGAGCTTGTTTCTGAACGGCTCCTTCGCAAAGTCTTCTTCGGAAACAGCGGTATGCTTAGAAAACCAATCTTCGGCAGGCGTTTGCTTAATGTGCTTGCTTACATTATCGTGTACCTTATTCCAATAATCTCTCACGGTGGCTGGTGAAGGCATTGAAAGGCCAGACTTATCAGGATTCTTCACGAATACGTCATCCAGCTGCGGGTATAACCGAGCACCCCATCCAAGGAAAGTGCTCATCCCATCGCTCACAGCCGTGAGGTGCCCAAGGAGATAAATACCTCTGTTTCTACCAGGCGCCGTTTCCAAGAGTAGCTGTTCGTCTGTGAGCACGTCAAGCAACTTGGTCATCCTGGAGTTTTGTGTCTCCCAGGAACTTATTACCATCTTCAACAATAACTCCTGCTTATCCACTGACCCCTTTTGTTATCGAGATAATAGCTGACACTTGGTGCAAGTTCTTTCGAACTGATCTTATTTCATTTTCATATTTCGTTTTCCCAGCCTCGCAATCACAGGAGCTGGAACCAGAATATCCTGGTGGCGATAAACGGAATCTTTCAAGTGTTTTTTCGCAGGGCTCATGGAATGTCTTCTGGTACCCACCACTACCTCCCGGCAGTTGTGACTTGCACATTGACATGCAAAGGGCTCCATCGTCTCATCCAGAAACAAAGCATAGTCCAACGTCAGTTCTTCACCCTCCGCGATATCTTTGGTTGCAATTACATTAAGGCCTTCATAAGAAGTATTCGGGCTGCAGCTGTGGTTTTGGGGCGCCCAATTGACTGGATTATGATCCCACAATATGTATACTTCCTGATTGATTGGATAGGCATATTGTCTGAAGTCTTCCTTTTGCCGCTCGTTCCAATTCGCATCTACAAAACTCTTGGATACAATTCTTTGAGAAAGCTCTTCCCCAACGAATAGTACCTCATTTTTTCTTATTCTTCTGTTGGCAAAAATGCCATAGCCTGAGAGTGCACTTCCTTTTAGTGTGTATTTCTTTTGCTTCGTTTTGTGCCTGGCAATACCCTCGGCGATGATATGCCTCAGAAATCCACTCTTGCCAGAGGGATGCTGGTTCAGGATATAGTCTGCAGATCCCTGATAGGTAGCTTCATAAAAAGCGGAACAAGTGAAATTGATCTCCAGAAAGTAAATTTCACCGTTTTGATCCATACGGAAATCCAATCTCGCATACCCAACGCCTCCAAAAGCTGTAAAAATTTGCTCCGTGGCCACCTTTAACTTCTTCTCCAACTTAAAATCGCTGACAGGGACATTACATTCAGGATGTAACTCTGAAGTCTTTAGCGAATAGGTTTTGAACTTTCTACCTTCTGGAAAAATATACTCGATTGGTTTATACAATGTGCACGATTCTCCATCCTGGTTCGCAGCCACCAAGACAGTGAATTCTCTTCCTTCAACATATTCTTCCACCAAAACTTCATCGAACTCCTTAAGAATGTCCTTCACCTTAACCTTCAATTCAGCTTTTGTGTTCACCAAAGAATGCTCATCCACGCCAAGGCTATCACCTGCCTTTGCAGGCTTAACAAACATTGGAAAGGTGAGCTTTTCAAGAACTTCCTCTATTCCATTCAATGAATTAAGCTCAACTGCGACAGGAGTCTTCACCCCTGAGCAATAAGCAACATACTTCATTAATGGTTTTGGAGGGTCGTATAAGATGGCATTGGGCCCCGTATAAGGAAGGTTGAGCAGGTCGAGTGTCTGGATGACATCGATGGAAGGCACCTCCCATTCCAGATAACCTTCGCAAAGGTTGACGAAGATGTCGTAGTCGTGCTTGACCAGCTCCTTCAACTGACGATAGGTTGTTAATTTGTTTAGGAACACATGGTCAACAACGTCACCCTTAGGAAGAATGGGTGTCAGATCCCGTGCGGGATCGTAGTTTTTATAATCTACTTGGGTTGTTGAATAATCTGGTTGTAGTACACAAATTTTCATCTATTGTTTTGCTTTATGTTTTGCCCCATATCGCATCATAGCGTCTTCTATGATTTCAATGACCAAAGATGTAAAAGTTTTATCAGCAAACCTCAATATTGCACCAATAGATGTATAATTTTCATCTTCGCTCAGTCCACATTGGGCATTAACCTCAAGTACATAAAGCTTACCTGTAAGTTTATCCATCCGGATATCAAGTCGTCCATATCCCATACCACCAACTGATGTGAAGGCTTCAAGACTAATTTGCTCAAGCCCTTTAATCAATTCATATTCAGGTTCATAATAATTATACAATACACCTCTATCAGGGAGTGGCGCCTCTGCATCATAAGTCTCCCAGAGGCGATCAAAGGATAAGAATTGTTCTTTATCAGGCAACGATTTGTGGAAGACTCGTTCTACCGGAGGGTAAACATGTATAGACTCCGGATGGGTTGAAGAACCTACCACCAGGGTAGTAAACTCCCTTCCATTGACAAACTCTTCGACAAAGATTCCACCTGTATCAAGTTTCCAACCACGATACCCCTGCTGCATTTCATTTAGAATAGCTCTAAACTCATTCTCATTGCTAACTACATTCTTGATCGTTAAGCCCATGCTTCCACCGGAAATAGCCGGTTTGACGATCAGCACATCCCCAATCTTCTTAAAAAGTGAAGCAAGGTCTGCTTCGTTTGGCTCAATGACTTTCCAGGCGGGAGTAGGTACATGATGACTTTCAAAGGCCTTCTTCATGGGAATCTTTGACGTGGTGATCACATAGAAAAATTCATCTGACCCCGTATAGATCAGATTGTGTTGCTCTAGAGCATGGATGACTGAAACCCCAGGAATCCCATTTGCTTCATCACCATCGCATAAATTGATAACCAATGGTATCTTGGAGCCCGAGTGATTCAGGATCTTATCCATCACCTCTTCGATGGTCTCTAAGGTGACATTGGCCCATTGCCAGTCACATCCTATCGCTGAAAATACCCTTTGATATTCAGCAATGCTTTGTGTGTAATCATAATAATATTGAAGATTTGGATCCTCTGTCACGATATAAGGAGCTATAACCCAAACAAAATAGTGCTCCTTCATTTCTTCAATGCTCATATCATCAATTGAAGATGAAATATAGATATGGATGGGTATTCCTCAAAACTATTGAAATAATGAGAGCTGAACTTGGGGTGGCTTCTCGGGCACTTGAATGGATTGGGAGAGGAAACCTGGCTTGTTTCTAATGTGATAAAGTTGGGTTTCGCTATCCCTCGGAGCCACTATGATCTTTGTCTTGCCGGCAATTCTGTTAAACAAATTCCGCACAATTTTGGGTGAATTGTTATTCCGACTTAAATGTGATAAGAACAAATGAGTCATGAAGGTCGGCCGGTGATTCATAAATAACTGTAGCGCCTGGGTATTGGATAGATGACCTCTCCCATCTCGGATCCGATTCTTCAATGAAAATGGATAATGCCCTGTTTCCAGCATCTCCTCATCATAGTTGGATTCAAGAAAAGCTGCATGGCATATTGAAAAATGCTTGATGACATGGTCGCAAGACCGGCCGATGTCGGTAAAAACACCCACATTCACCTCATGATCGCTCACTATAAAACTATGGGGATCATTTGCATCGTGAAATTTAGGAAAGGCTGTCACAGACAAGGACCCTATCCTGATGGGTATATAGGGGCTAAAGGGAAACGTAAGGTTTTCACTTAGTCTCAACCTCCCGCCTCTTAACGTATCGTTTGTGATGTAAACTGGAAGCTGATGCTTCTTCGAAAGATTGGGGACTCCATAGATGTGATCGGCATGCTCATGTGATACGAAGACTGCCTTTACCCTCTTTATGGACAGTTCAAGTCGCTTCATGCGCCTTTCGGTTTCCCGGCAAGAAATTCCTCCATCTATCAGAATGGCTTCATCCTGGTTGCCGATATAGTAGCAGTTACCGTTACTTCCTGAATTCAGAGACGCTACTAACAATGACATGACAGTTGCTGCACTGAGTGGTTGGTCTGGTCTGCGTTGAGTGATTGGTGACAACACCAAACACATGCAGACTCATCGGGCGGCGAGCTTTCCCTTGATAAAATCCGTGAAACGGTACTTCCTGAGTGCTTTTTTATCAAGATACATTGCACCCTTAATCAACCCAATGCAACTTGCCTCTCCGCATCGGCATTGGAAGGACTGGTCCATATCCCATTCAGCAGAAGGGTAAAAAAAGGTAAACTCATCTCCTTCGTTGATGGGTCGCAAGGCAACGAGTTGACGAGTGGTGGTGTCAAAAAAGCAATTGGGTTCGCAACTGTGATTCACACAGTCCAGGTATTCCGGCAACAGTATGATGTGCTCATTTTCGCTTATCTGAACCGTCAGGTAATTTGGCTTTGAATGGACTTTGTCCCAGGTGAATTCGGAAATGACTTCATTGGGCAAAAAGTGTCTCCTCGAAAATAAAGACCGGTGGTTGTTAATGTCGGTCCGTTTGTCCGCGACTTCTGTATGCACAGAGTCGATGATGATTACTTCGTTTGATTCACCAAAATTCATGTTGTTATTTTTTGATTAAACATTTATGAACA
>JAYVRH010000182.1:0-7057 GCA_043776495.1 Cyclobacteriaceae bacterium | reverse complement strand
GACAGGGGCGCCACAAGCAAGACAAAATGATAGGTAGCTGAGACTGGCAATATGACCAACGCTGCCAATGAGGGCAAAGAAAGGAAAACGGCCGTTCTCATACCTGGCATAGCATTTTTGTACTTATTTAACGTGAAAGCCATGAGCCCTAAGATGAAAATGACGACCGCTATCTTGCTGACTGTTTTTCCGGCTAACCATGGAATGAATGGACGAGGATTGAACTTGGGGTCAGCAATGTAGAGGTTTCTAAAAAAATTATCCCAGGATTGGAATTGGAAGCTGTAAAGGCCTTGCCCGGAAAGTTGTCCATCAAGGTGGGGAAGGAATGCCGATGTAAAAAATTCTTGTATGACGGCGCCGCCAAAGAAAGAGTATTGTAGCAGAATTAGAAAGATCAGGAAAAGGAAATAGGATGCAACCAGTCTTATGGCTGTGGCCGAATGGAAGCCATTGCGATGAGATTTTGAGTTGATGGGATTTTCCATGAGTGCAATCAGAACAAACCCAAAAATGAATGCTAATGGAAAAATATTTCAATGCTGAGAAGGCAGCCAGCAATGCTCCGGCCAGGAGGGCTTGGTTCTATTGGTATAGAATTATACTTAACAAGATGAATACAGTCATGATCCAATAGACCTGACCAAATGCAACATTGTTAACGAGGCTTAATCCGCCGCCAAGAACAAACAGGACACAGTGTCTTGTCCTCCATCCCGTAAGTTGTTTCAGCATCTGTATACCCAAGCCAAGAAAAATCAAGTTGATAATTGTAAATATCCTTTGCGCCTGAAGTGGACTGAAGACAGTAAATGGAATCATCATCCATGCTGTGATGGGTGGAAACGGAGAAAATTTTCCGAGTGTATTTATTCCATATCCCTTTATTTCCTCTTGAAACCATTCATTGTTATAAAGTTTGTCCAAGGATTCACCCCTTACTACAAGCTTTGCCGAAACGTAGTAATTCGCAAAGTCGCTGTGTATTTCTTTCCAGGCAGGCTGAACCCCTCTTATGAAAAGAAAAATTAAGAGCATTGAAATCAGGAGGTATTCAGCAACTAATTTCACGTTAGGGAAGGTTGGGATTTGAATTCCTGTTGAATAGATGCATGCATTTCTGCCGGGAAGTGTATCCGGCGGTTAATCAGTTGCGATGACAGAATGGAAATTGATTTTTCAACAATGGAAGTGTGAGAAAGGTTTTTTATGCATCTGATCTTGCCTTGGCATGCCTTGGCTGGATGCGAATTTGGATGGGTCAGGCACGGGGAGCAGGAGAGGCTTAGCGATATATTAGCAAGGTTACTTTTGGATTCATATCCGAAATGTTGGGGTTGGGTTGGTCCCCAAACCGCCACGGTAGATGTTCCCAGATAAACAGCAAGGTGGAGTGGGCCTGAGTCTCCCGTGATCAGCAGCGAACAGTTCATTAGTTCAGTCGTGAATTTCTTAAGGTTCCACTTTCCGCAAACGTTCTGAACAGGAATTCCCGGCAGTATTTGGACCAGTTCTTCAGTGTATGTTCTTTCATCAAATGTTCCGGTCAGGAAGAATTCAAACCCCGTATTCCACAGGTAAAGCGATCGGATTATTTCAGCAAATGAATTAATTGGATAGCGTCTTGCCAACAGGTAATTGCTGGCATTGATGTTGATAATAATTTTACCTGGATGGATGCGGATGTTTTCACGACAAACAATGGTTGGACTTTTAGGCATTTTTTCAATTCCCTTCATTAACAACTGATGCTGGGTTAATCCGTCAACAGAGTACACGGTTTGCCTAACAGAGGTGATGCTTCGTCTTGTTTCAAATGAAACGGAGGGGCATTGCCCTGCCCAAGTCAACAAGGTACGGAATAAGGCAGCAGCGTTCGAGCAGCGTTCATAGTCAACAACAAGCGATGGATGAAGGGTCCGTGTTGATGTCAAGACATGCCATAAATCAAAAAGAAACTTGATGATATGATCGGTACGAATGAACCGGGCGTTTTCAAATCCCATTAACTGGCAAAGTTCAAGATGTTGTGCAAGGGTTATCAGTGTTATTTTGCTTTTGTCCACTTCATGATCCTCACATACGGAAGCAAATTGGATCAGGCTGCCCATACCCATAAACTTGATGACCACCACTTGCTCGTGGTCATTAGGACTCAGTCGTCCCCAGGTGTTGCATAAAATTTCTGCCAGTCGGTATGGAAACCAGAAGAATCGGTCAATCCTTAGAAGTGTTTTTCCTGATAGCCTCATGGTCTGTATTGGAAGGAAGCCATGATATGGTCAGTCCATCGATTAAATGGAAATCCTGCGCATGCGATATGATCTACCTTATTCATGAATGAATAGACCATGGGATGATTAAGGGCAAATTGATAACTCGCCGGAGGCGGGGAAAGAGCGCCGAGACCTTCTGCTTTGATTAAGTGAAAATCACTCCCCAATTTCCTTTTGATCGTATGCAGGGAGTGATAATATGTCCTGAAGAATTCTCCTTCCAGGTGAGCAAGGGTACCTCCTTTGCGCAGCCGTCGAAAAGCAGCTTTCCTTCCGGCCAGGATCCAACTCCATTCCCATAGACTCACAGGAGGCATGATTACCCAGGTGAGAAACCCTTGCGGATTCAATAAGCCAGGAAGATGCTTCGCAACATTAGTCAGGTCGCGGCAACAATTCAGACCGCCGAAATTCGAAAAGACATATTCAAATTTTTGATTGTTGATAGAATCCAGACCCTCAAAGGAGCACAGTTGAACCGTGAGTCTTTCATGAAGACTGAACCGATGAATTTTTTCGCTGATCTTCTCAATCATGCCGGGAGAAATATCCGTTGCATGGACCCTATGCCCTTCACGGACAAAGTGCAGGGCATCAATTCCGGTACCAGCGTTGAGTTCAAGCAATCTTGTATTTGGCTTCAGGAATTCATCCATGTGCTTATAAACCCGGGTTCTCCAATTCTTAAGAATAGGATTTGAATCATCATCCACATCATAATGTTCTGCCTGTTTGTCAAAGGCCCGTTGAACGGAATCGAACCGCCCTTCTATCAGATTCTTAGGCATGAGCGGAACTCAGTCGTTTTAACTGATAGGATTGTATCCATGACAAGGGAAGGTGATAGATCATGGAAGCTATTTTCCTTAAGTCTCTTTGTACAAATGACGGCCCTATGGTCACGAATGACTTCATGAGATGAATACCACGTTGAATCCGGTAGCGGCTATGGACATAGCGCTGAAGTATTTTGTAATACGGTTTTGGAAATGTGCTATGATACATTACTGCCAAATCATCGGAGTCAGTCCAGTTTTGCTTCTCCAGCAATTGAGATTTTACGTTTTCATAAAATTTAGTGCCCGGCAAAGGATATGAAACCGAGATTCCGATTTCATCCGGCATTTGTTCAATCACGAGGTTAATCGTAGCATCAATGTCCTTTTTCGATTCGCCTGGATAGCCGAATTGCAAAAAATAGCCCACCTTGATTCTGTGATCTTTTAGCACGCGTGTGGCCTGACGTATTTGCGCGACCGTAGTGCCCTTGTCCATGGCATCTAATATTCTTTGTGATCCGCTTTCGGCTCCCACCCACACTGTTTCACAACCGCTTTCAGAAAGGGATTGCATGAGGCCATCTTCAAGTAAGAGATCGACTCGTGATTGAATTTTATATCGAAATACGAGTTTCTTCTCTTTAATCGATTTATTAAACTTTGTAATCCAGTTGGGCTTTAGACCAAAAATATCATCACACATCCAAAAGTGGTCTGGCTGATACTGGGTAATCAAGTAATTAATTTCTTCCGCTACAAGTTCAGGAGAACGAGAGTTGTAGCGGTTGCCATAAATAGGTTTGGCGCACCAATTACATTTATATGGGCAGCCACGGGTGGTGGCTATATTTAATGAGAAATATCCATGATGATTTTTCCACACCTCTTTGTAAGAAGGGATGTTCACCAGATCCCATGCTGGCAATGGGAGTGAGTCCAAATTGCGAAGTACTGCCCGGGGTGGTGTAAGGACCGTTTCACCGGCTTGCTTGAAGGCGATGCCTTGTACCCTGCTGAGGTCGTGCTTATCCTTGAGGGTGATTAACAGTTCTTTCAATGTATCCTCACCCTCACCGCGAATCACAATGTCCGCACCGTGCGCAAAGTATTTTTCATAATGGTCAGTAGCGTCTGAGCTTGCGATGATGGTGGTACAGCCGGATATTTTTGCTTCCCTAAGGAGTACAAAGGCGGCCTCTCGCATGACCGTGAGACACATCTTGGTGAGATAGTTGAATCCATCGTCATAGATGATCATTAGGTCTGGCTTACTTCTTTTCAATACAGGGATTATTTCATCTGGACTATCCCTGAGATTTGTATCGAACAACTCTACATGAAGCGCTTGATCGCGAGCAACGGATGCAGCCAATAATGTTCCGAGCGGAGGGTAGGGCTGTTTGAAACGCCATTGCTTGGGATCCAATTTATAAAAATAAGAATTTGTGAAAAGGATATTCATGCAACGGAATTCAAAGTACAAGTTTTAAGCATCGCCTTAAGTTTTTCGTCATAGAGAAGGGCAATTTTACGTTGATAGTTTTTTGGGTGATTTTTTGACACATGACGGGTGGTCTTAAATGCGATCCCAAAATCATCTGTGGGATAAAAGTAAGGATAGATCCTTTTCAATCGTTGCAAAGTGATCTGCATGAAAAATCGATCCAGTACACCAGGGAACAAATGGTCCAGGATCCATTCACCGGCTTTTTTGAAAAAATTATCAGGCGCTTTTATTTCAGGTTCATCGGAAGCCCTGAAGTTTGGGAAAAATTGATATAGCCATGAATTATTTTTAATCAATGAGTGATAATGGAGCGCGCCATATAATGGAATGAGCGTGGCAAGTTCTGTACCGGTGAAGAGAGTCTTTTCTTCAATTTCAAGATGGTCTGAGTCAATAAAATAGTTGACACAGAAATATTTATGTGAATTGAAGAGAAAGATACGTTTGTAAAGGACAAGCAGGGTTCGTGCAATCCATAGCCGTCCGGGTTTGGTGATAATAAAGAAATCAATGTCACTTTGATCGTCTGCATATCCTTTCGAAAGCGAGCCTGAAATCATCACACCCTGCACAAAGGGAAACTGGGCTATCAATCTTGACTTTTGTATGGCGATGGACTTGTATTTTTTTGCCAACAGATTTCCTTTCAGGCGCCTGGTTTCGAGTGGCGGATTATTTTGAAGGCTGAAGAATTCGCCCAGCCTGAAAATGATAGACGTCGTGGAAAGTGAATTGAGCTCTCTTTCAATTTCCGTGAGATTGACATGATTGGTGGGCAGGTTACGATAGATTTCTTCGATGGTCAGAGGGTAGTCAAATAAATCATAGTATGCCAGCGTCCTGACAATGCTTTCAGATAATATCTTGGATTGCATCGGGCTATCCATAGGTAAGCCTTTTAATTGAAAGCATATTCAACTTATAATATTGGAATACCAGGAGTGAATTGAAAACAGAAAAAAATACGATCCCCTTTTGTGACTCTAAGGTACTTTCGGTAATGCATACCAGGCTGAAAATCATACTGAAAGCCAGGTAGAAAAAATTATTCTGCTGGTAGGCAATCCATGCAGGGACATACAGGCAAATTAATAAGAGTGTTAATCCGATTGCTCCCAGACCAATTTGAGTATATACGAATTGATTGTGAGGGTCATCGGAATGAATTATGTTCTGTTCTCCCAGCCTATTGCTCATTTTTCTAATCGATTCCTTGACATCGCCTGTCCCCACGCCGATGAGGGGATTCACATCAATAATTGTATTCAGGCCCAGCCACCACAATGATTTTCGAATCCCGGTAGAATAACTGTATAAGCCGTTGGCTGCAGGTAAATAAGTTTCCCTCATAAAAGGCTCTTGAAAATTCCGATACCTGGACACTGGATTAAGAAGAATGATAAAGAAAAGCATACAGGCTGCCATGAGGACAAAGAATGCCTGGTAAACAGGTCGTACTCTATTGATGCGCGCCACATATAGGAGACTTCCAATAAGAATGATCAAAAAAGAGAATACGAGGATCCGCGAAGAAAGCAAAACGATCATGATTTCAAGATAGAGAAATAGTAAAACAATTCCTGCTTTCTTGAACGACCCGTATGTTTTGAATGATCCAGAATGAAAGTGAAGCAACAATAAAGCACTGAATACCAAATACAGCGCAAAGTAGGTTGGATGAATTCCGATGCCGGAGGCCAACTCAATGTAGGACAAATACATCCAAATGGAATGGCTCTCCGGATTCAATTGCTGGTACATGGAAAAGGAGTAGCCATCAAAGTTAGTTTGGTGCGGCGCATTCTGATAATGCATAAAAGCAACTGCCAAACAAAAGAGTGTGGCAATGACACAGGTGAGAATGAACACCTTCAGTAGCAGTTGAATTATTTTCCTTTCCAGACCCAAGGTGGTGGCAATGGCTAATGGTAACAGAAAGAGGAAAAGTTTTTTCTCCACATTGAACCAGCCATTCGACATATCATCTGAATAGATGATGCCAATAAGATGAGCGAACATGAATGCTACATACCCCCATAGGAGCGGCGTGTCCATAAAAATGGTTGCCTTTTCATGCCAACGCCCCTCTGTTATCCATGCGATCAAATATAAGCTCAATGCGATGTGACAGACCGGCATAGAGAATGGCATTGACATGATGGCAAGAAGGAGAGAAAATACAAGGATGGATTTTTGCCAATCCATCATTGCGTAAGTTTCATAATGGTCCTCCGGTTGATGTGTTCTCTCTCTGGATCGTAGAACCAGCCCCATTTGTTGAAATAGGTGACCGCGCTCCTGATGTGGAAAAGAAAAGGAAGAAGTCTTTTGTAAGAACCGCGTTCGTGAACGTGGTAAATGCTGACCTTTGGATAAAAGACAGTCCTGAAATGTTTGTGAATTCTTCTGGTGAGGTCTATGTCTTCAGTGTACAGGAAAATATCCTCATCAAAGATCCCGGTTTTCCTCAAACAAGCATTTCTCAAGAGCATGAA
>JAYVRH010000181.1:0-7060 GCA_043776495.1 Cyclobacteriaceae bacterium | reverse complement strand
TGTCTCTCCCCGCAGTGGACTTTCATGGTTAAAGAGAATCCCATTGACCGCAAACATATTATAGGCCTCCCGATAATTTACAGTAATCCAGTAAGCATACAACTTCGCAACACCGTAAGGTGAACGGGGATAGAAAGGAGTTTTTTCATGCTGAGGAATTTCCTGAACCAATCCATACAATTCAGAACTGCTGGCCTGATAAAATTTTGTCTTCTTCACAAGACCAAGCAATCTGATGGCTTCCAATATTCTCAAGGTCCCGATACCATCCACATTAGCCGTATACTCCGGTTCTTCAAATGATACTTTGACGTGGCTCATCGCGCCAAGGTTATAGATCTCGTCAGGATGAACTTCTTGAATAATGCGGGTAACATTTAAGGCATCGCTCAAGTCACCATAATGAAGATAAAAGCGGGAATTCGATTCATGCGGATCCTGATAAAGGTGGTCAATCCGGGAGGTGTTGAGTGAGGAGGATCGGCGCTTGATGCCATGAACCTCATAACCCTTTGATAACAGCAGTTCGCTCAGATAAGCTCCGTCTTGCCCTGTGACTCCGGTGATGAGTGCCTTTTTCATAAACATGTTGAATCTTAGTCTTTCTTTTCCAAATTCTTAAGCCTCCGCTTGGCATCCTTAAACGCTTCGTCCTTACGGCCGGCCTTATCTTTCACTTCTCTAAAGTATTTGCCGGCTTCTTCTTTGTCACCTTGTTTCTGAGCAATCTCTCCAAGGGCGATAAGTGAGTAAAGGTAATATCCAGATTCCGTTGCGCCACTTTGTTCTGCATAATGGACAGCCATTTGATAATATTTTTTTGCTTGTTCAGGCTGCCTTCTGGCGTCGCCAAGCTGACCCAGAAAGAAGGCAGCATAGCGGCCGCTGGTGGCTTCGTACCCAATCATGCCGCTGTCAATGCGCGCCAACACTGCTTTCGATTCCCGTTCCATATCACCATACATTCCCCGGGCGTATAGCATCCTGGCATAATAACGATGAAAGTATGGATTATCAGGATAGGTCTTAAATAAATATTCGGCAAGTTGTAGGGCCTGCTCATTTTGGTTTTCATAGCTATTCCAGATGCGCATCAACCACACCATGGCCTCGGTGCGGGTGTAAAAGGCGTTGTACGAAACCTCTTTCAGCTGTTTTAATCCCAATGCTTTGTCGCCTTTCGGAAAAAACCATAGAAGGGGTTTTAAGCTAGGATAATTCTCTGGCACCCATACTGAAAAATAGTTATAGAGGGCATCGCCAAACAGCAACTCCGGGCTCAAATAATTTTTTTTCTTGCACTCTTCAAGATAGTTCAGCGCCCTCTTTCCAGCCACCGCTGCCTTTCGCCATTCCTTTCGATCTTCATCAGAGTAAAGTCGTCCTTTAAATCCATACGCGGCGGCAAGAAAGAAAGCCGCTTCAATCTGGTACTCCGGATTATTATCATGAAGATGATGGGCCACGCGGATCGTGCTGTCCATATAGGCCAAAAATCTTTCATCGTGTGAGGTGTCGTTTGTGGTGGGTAATATCTTCCACCATTCGCTCAGCCCCAGCAAAAAATACGGCAAAGGATGCCAGGCATACTTTTGTTTAAACCATCGAAATTGTTGCTCGGCCCTCTCGAACTTAAAGTTATAGAGGTCGTTTAATGCCTGGGTTGATTCCAATTGTACGCTGATGCTGGAAATCAGAATAATGGTGGTGTCTTTCTTCGCCTGTGCAGCGACAGACAAGGAAATACACCCGCACAAAACAGCAAACAAAAATTTACACCTATATTTCACCATCGCAAAAGTAACACCCGGAGGGCAGTAATCAGTATGGAAATTTTGACAGAACAGAAATCGGTCTTCAACACACCCAAGTGGCAAACTTTTGTCCTGCTTTGCCTCGCCACGCTTGCGGTATTGTTCATCAAAAAATCAATGATTGAGAACGAAACAGCTGCGTTCGAATTTATGGCCGACAAGCCTGACCTTTACATCCGAAGCGCACTGCAATATTTTTCAATTCCGTTGGTGTACTTATGGAAATGCACTGTACTTGGCCTCGTCATTTGGATCGGATGTTTTCTGTTTGGCTATCGTGTCACCTTTTCTCAATGCTGGGGCATTGTACTAATGGCGGAATTTGTATTCATCATTCCCGAATTGATAAAGATCTTTTGGTTTCTAGGCATCCAGACCGATCCGAATTTTTATGATATCCAGGCCTTTTACCCTTTCTCGATGATGAATCTTGTTGACTACCGCGAACTACCCACACGGTACGCCTATCCTTTGAAAGCCTTAAATGTATTTGAACCCCTCTATTGTTATGTGGTCGCGCTAGGCATCCAACATTATGCGAAAAGGGGGATGAAGCCGGCATGGACCATCGTACTCGCATTCTATTTGCCTGTGTTCTTGTTGTGGCTTTTGTTCTATATGATCGTGTATAATTAAGCCGATCCAAGCTAAATCCAGCAGTCATGGGGGCGGGCGGGCCCATTCTCCATTACAAAAGGTGGCAATAATAAAAATTAACAGCCATTTATGGACTATTCATTATTTTCGCGCCTTCAAGTTTTAACGACAACTGCATGAATTTTCAAAAGGCTAATAATTCCGTCGGCTGGTTCTCCTTTGCCATAGCGCTGATTACCTATTGGCTCACGTTTGAAGAAACCGCAAGTTATTGGGACTGTGGGGAATTTATCGCCGTAGCCTATAAACTGGAGGTTTCCCACCCCCCAGGCGCGCCTCTTTTTATGCTCATGGGAAGGATGTTCTCCTTCCTGGCTTTTGGTGATGTGACGAAAGTGGCTTATTGGATCAATTTCATGAGCGTGCTTGCCAGTGCTTTTACGATTCTATTCCTTTTCTGGTCCATTACACTGTTTGGAAGAAAGATGATGGGTGTCAAGAAGGACTCGGAACTTACCGAAGGCCAAATCTGGACGCTCATGGGAGCAGGTTTGGTGGGGGCCATGGCCTACACTTTTTCAGATTCATTTTGGTTCTCAGCTGTTGAAGCAGAAGTCTATGCTATGTCAGCATTCTTCACTGCCTTTGTAGTGTGGGGCATCCTTAAGTGGGATGTCATTGAAGATGACAGTGCCGCAAACCGATGGCTGGTATTCATTGCTTACGTCGTAGGCTTATCCATTGGCATACACATGCTGAACCTTGTCACCATACCTGCGCTCGCCCTCATTTATTATTTTAAAAAATACAAAATCACACAATGGGGTATCGTTGCCGCCCTCGGTGTGAGCGGTGGTCTTGTGTTGTTTATCAATGACATTATTGTGCCTGGCTTGCCAACGCTTGCCGCCAGCTTTGAAATATTTTTTGTCAATAACCTCGGTCTACCTTTTGGGTCTGGTGTCATTGTATTTTGTTTGCTATTGATCGGAAGTTTGGTTTTCGGCATCCGCCATTCGCAATTGAAGAACAAACCCGTGCTGAATACTTTTTTATTGGCTACCGCTTTTATTCTTATTGGATATGGATCTTATGCTACGATTGTGATCCGGTCTGACTTTAACACACCCATTAATGAAAACGCACCGAAAGACGTTATGTCCTTCGTACGATATCTGAAGCGCGAACAATACGGCAGTCGTCCGCTGCTATTTGGACCTTATTTCACGGCAAAGATTATTGACTTTAAAGATGGGGCGGCAGTGTACACCAAAGGCAAGGACAAATACGAAATCACTGACCGCAAAATGGATTACATCTACGAGCCAGGTCAGGAGACCATCTTGCCACGGGCCTGGAACCCTGAATACAAGCAAAGCTATCGCGACATTCTAGGACTTAAAGAGGGACAGAAGCCAACTTTTTCACAGAACATATATTATATGTTCCGTCAGCAGATAGGCTTTATGTACATGCGCTACTTCATGTGGAATTTCGCCGGACGTGAGAGCGATATTCAGGGTGCTGACTGGCTTGGACCTAATAGCTGGTTTGAGAAACTTCCCCTTGAACTCGCAGAGAATAAGGCCAGAAATAACTTTTTCATGATCCCCTTTGTACTCGGATTGATAGGGATGTTTTATCAGTTCACGAAGGACACAAAAAACTTTGCTGTTGTTGGTCTTCTGTTTGTCATGACGGGAGTAGCGATTGTGGTCTACTTGAATTCTCCGCCGGAAGAACCACGTGAACGGGATTATATCTATTCCGGATCAACCTACGCCTTTACCTTTTGGATCGGCCTTGCCGTCATTGGTATTGCAGAGTTCATCAATGGTTTCCTGAAGAATATGAAGAGGAGTGCGATGATTGCCACTGTGCTGTGTGTCCCCGGCCCTGCCCTTATGGCCTCCGAAGGATGGGATGATCACAATAGGTCCAACCGCTACTTCTCGGTTGACTCCGGGAAAAATTACCTCTCTTCCTGCGACAACAACGCCATACTCTACACGGGAGGCGACAACGACACCTTCATGCTGTGGTACGCTCAGGAAGTAGAGGGCCATCGCCCTGATGTACGGGTGGTGGTGTTCAGCTACTATAATACCGATTGGTACATCGAGCAATCCATGATGAAGGTGAACCAATCAGAGCCCTTCAAGTACACCCTCACCTTGGATCACTATCGCCAGGGTGGTCCTAATGATGTGCTTTATTATACCGATCTGAAAATTCCGAGCATCGACTTGAACCAGTTTCTGGACTTATTGAAGAAGAATTATTCACAACTGCGCTATGACCGGAGTAACATCGTTCCCAGTAAACTCTTCACACTCCAAATTAATAAAGAGGAAGTCATCGCAAAAGGTATCATCCCCAAAGGGATGGAGGACCTGGTAGTGGACCAGATGAAAATTCGCCTTCGCGGAAATGTGTTGGAGAAAAAAGATCTTGCCTTCCTGGATGTGCTTGCCACAAATAATTGGGAGCGTCCTCTTTACCTTAACAACACCTCACTTTCACAGCTCAACCTCGACCTGCGTGAATATGTTGTTCAAGAGGGGAATGCCTACCGTGTGCTACCCGTAAAAAATAACAGGAAGGACCGTGAAAATCTGGTGAACACGGAATCTTCTTACGACAAAATGATTAACCAATTTGGTTATCGCGGACTTGATAACCCCAAGCTCTACTATAACGATGATTACAAGGGCTTCGTTCAAAACCATCGCGGTTCTCTCAACTCCCTTGCAGAGGCCTTGCTAGACGAAGGCGACACCATTCGTGCCAAAAATGTACTATTGTTCAATCTCGAAAAAATCAACGACGTTGCCGTGCGATATGATATTACTGCCGCCTCGACCATTGAATTGCTTTTCAAGGTCGGTGAAAAGCAAAAGGCCCTCGAAGTCGCTAACACCATTGGGGGGCGGGCAGAGGAAATGGCGAATTATCAAATCAACAGATATTCAACCATCTCTCTTGAAGTACGGAGAGCCCTCTACGTACTGGGAGAATTGCAGCGAATATTATATGAAAACGGTGAGAATGACCTAGCGAAAAAGTATGAAGATGCCTACCAGAAGATTTTGGAACGTCTACAGGTAACAGAAGGTGCAGATCAGAGACAATTCTGATCTGCTGACTTTACTTTCTCACCACCAAAAATAGGTCCAGGGAATTCGGCACGTCGCTTGTGACGATGTAGTCCTCATGAGAAATCCCTGAAACTAATTCATCGGCACCATGGTGTAATCTATTCCGGTTGCGGCGATTCATGATGTCATAAGGAATTCTCAAAAGCGATGCCGGCAGACGGTGCTGCAAATCAAAAATATCCCATTGCATCATTCGATCTACGGACTTCTTATTTTTATGGTGGTAGGCCATTACTTTTTCATTGCCCCCAATTCCCCTCATCTCCACCGATTGGAAAATGGTTTTTGCTAGTTTGGTCAATTCATCCGAAGTATACTCTCGCACGTGCCACGGATTTCGAGAGAGTGACATGAGTCGGTTTGGGGTAGTGATTAACGCAAAGCCTCCCGGTCTTAGCACCCGATAAATTTCTTTCAGAAAGAGAACGTCATCTTCAATATGCTCAATCACCTGAAAGCTCACCACTGAATCGAAGGCACTATCCTCAAAGGGCAATGGCGGCAGATGACCACTCACAAATTTTCCCTGTGGAAATTTCGAACGAAGAAGAACAACCGCCGACTCAATCTTGTCTATCGCAGTAAACGAGGACAACGAAGGCAACAGCCACTCAATGCCCCTTCCTTCCCCACAACCGACCTCCAATAAATCACCCTTCGCCCATTCTTTTGCAACCAAATAAGGCTTCAGCAAACGCTGGTGCAAAGGGTTGTCAGATGGGATCTGGTCAGAGGCTATCTCTGTCGTATAGATTTTTGGCATAAGCGTGCAAAAATACAGTTTTGAAATCACTGGTAATTCAGTCGTGAGTTCCATATACCAATACTTGTCATTTCTTCGTTATTTTTACGAATTCAATTCAAAATGAGGTTTTTTCCTTTCCTAATACTGTCGTTGGCCACTTTCCTCGGCCACGCACAATCGATCAGCAGCATCAATTTCAAATATTGGTACAACCTGGAAGGAGAAGTCAAGGTGGAGCTTAACCCGGTCAAACAGAAGGACAGTATTGTAGTCTTCTATACAATTCATACAAGCAACCCATCGGTAAATTCTTTCACCGTAGAATGGGAAAAGAAGGATTCCTACAATCAACGGGTGGGTGGAATTATCTTTCCCAAGGATTCTTTGCCTTTGGTGAATGGGGTTTATGAGGGGAAATTCAGGTTTCCAAAACCGGAAAAGCCTTTTCTATTAGTTGTAAGATTAACGAATACGGTTTCGTCCAAAAGCTGGGTTTTTTTCAAACAGATTGAGGCCCACTACCCCGTTAATGGCTACCTGGAGACAGATGGAGTTGCACAATGGTTGCCTTACAGATCAGCCTCCAAGCGCTATAAAGTTCATGGAAGCGGAACTGGCAAACCCATCCATTTTTCTTTTTACAAAGATAATTTCCCCACACCTTCTCCGCCCTTTGCAGACAAAGAATTGAAAATGGACAGGTTTCTTTTTCCTGATTCCACATTCTCTGCATTGCCTGGCACTGA
>JAYVRH010000180.1:0-7082 GCA_043776495.1 Cyclobacteriaceae bacterium | reverse complement strand
ATTTTTTCGCTCCTAACCTGGAGCCTACCTGACCGCCCAACAAAACAACTGCCAACAGGGGCAATATAAACTTCCAATCCAGCGAGGCAGAACGAGAGAGTTGGCCCAACAACCCGCTGATGGAATTAACCAAAATAAAAACACTTGCAAGGGCGGAAATCTTTCTTGCATGATCCCATTTTGAAAAATGTAACGCCGGTGATAAGAAAACCCCACCTCCAATGCTCACCAACCCGGATAGGAAGCCGATGCCTCCACCCAGCAGGAGACTAAAAGGCAAGCCGTGCGATCTCTCAACAGATACATTTTGAATTGAAGTTTTTTCTTGAAACCACAAGAAAAAGGAAGCTGCTATCAGCGTAATACCCAGAATGTAAAAGAATATTTCTTCCTTGATTGGCCACTGTCCACCCAAAAATGCCAACGGCACACTCGAAGCGATAAAGGGCCAACTTTTCTTAAGGTCCAGCAGACCCTCTTTATAAAAGATGTAGACTCCACCCGTCACCACCACAATGTTACACAACAAGGCTGCAGGCCGCATGACCTCATAATTTATCGCCATCACCCCCATCAAAGCAAGGTAGCTTGTCCCTCCGCCGAATCCGACGGAAGAATAGATCATCGAAATAAAAAAAAATGAGACGAGTAAGACGTAAAGTTCCATCGATGAAATCAACATCAAAGCTGTTTATCCATGACCATAATCACACCTAAAAGTTTTCTTTTGCCATTTTGAAAGCGCCACTTCAGTCGTGTCAACCTCAGCTGAAATACATACCTCAGCAGAACTTCTTTCTTAAATTTCAAATTTGACGGCATTGCCCTAACCTCCAATGGTGGACATTGATTCTGATACAACATGCTCCTTCCTGCCGCGTTCCGCCTCAAATCCATCTTTTGCACGACTTGAAAATGCTTTCTGCAGTTGCTCCTTGATTTGTTCATCGCTCTGCCCAGAACGGATCAGCTCTTTTATGTTCAAAACACCGTCATCGTATAAGCAAGTTTTGAGCACACCCTGGGAAGTAATGCGTATCCTGTTACAAGTTCCACAAAACGTCCTGCTAAACGCGGCGATCACACCGATGTCTCCAACATGACCTGGAATTTGATAATAATACGCAGTTGAATTCTGAGGGTCCGGTATTTTTTTCAAATCAGGGTACGCGGACCGAATGTGTTCCACTATTTTCTTGTAAGTCCATTGGAGCACCGGGTAATGACTGCCTTCGCCATTGAATGGCATTTCTTCAATAAATCGTACAGAAACATCCTGGTCTTTTGTCAGAGCCACCAGCGGCAGAATGTCTTCAATATTCTTCCCATCCATCACCACAGCGTTGATCTTTACAGGAATTTCATGGTCCAATAATGCAAGCAACGTTGCCTGTGTTTTACCAAATTCATCCCGCCTGGTGATCATTTTAAACCGGTCGCGATCCAGGGTATCCATGCTCAGGTTAACCGAACCAATGCCCAATCTTTTCAACTCTGGAATATGCTGCGCAGTGAGAATTCCATTCGTGGTAAGATGCACATCACGAATCCCTTCGATCTTCACAATGGTTCGGATCAACTGCATCAAGTCGGTCCGCACAAAAGGTTCACCACCCGTCAGTCTGACTTTTGTAATACCCATGGCGGCGAGCAGGGTTACCAATCTTTCGATTTCTTCGAATGTTAACAGTTCTTTCTTGGGAAGGTATTTGATACCTTCTTCCGGCATGCAGTAAAAACACCGGAGATTACAACGGTCCGTAACCGCCAGCCTCAGATAGTTGAGGGGCCTGCCATGGTTATCAAAAAGTTGGTTTGCAGCCATTGGAATGCTAAGGTCAACAAAAATAATCGTATTAGTTTAAACCCGAAATGGGATGTGTGTACCGGGGATGATGTCTTCGCTGCCCCGTCTCGGGTGGGGCGAACTTCGAATTTAACTATGAAATAAGAGCCCAGCATATCATGATGAAGAAACTGAGAGAGGCTTAACAGTTAAATACCCTGTATTATCCATCTAGGTCGCGGTATTTTTGTTGAGACATCAAAAAACTGCGCAGACTATTATGATTAGCCATTCCGCATCAATTTGCTCACTTAGAAAGCTAAATCTTGCTTGATGAGTTATCTTTAAACCATCAAAGTCTTTTGAAATGACATTGCCTGTATTGTCTCTTAAATCTCATTTCCCGATTTTTTCTCATCTGCCTGACCTGGTGTACCTGGACAGCGCTGCCACCTCCCAGAAGCCACAATCGGTCATCCAGGCAATCACCGATTTTTATTCAAAAGAAAATGCCAGCGTTCATCGGGGTCTGTATCCCCTTTCTGCTAACGCCACTCAGCGATTTGAGCGAGTCCGCGAAAAAGTGTGTGCCCTGATTGGAGCAATCCATCCTAACACGATAGCATTCACAAAAGGTGCGACAGAATCTATCAACATCGTCGCGCAGGGGTTTTTGAAAAAGAAACTTGAGGCCGGTGATAATGTGCTGATTTCTGCGATGGAGCATCACGCCAACCTGATTCCATGGCAACAAATATGTAAACAGGCGCATGCCATCCTCCGGGTGATCCCCGTGAATGACAAGGGCGAATTGGCGATGGAGAAATTGGATGCCTTGCTTGACAAGCGAACCAAACTAGTTGCTGTCACCCATATTTCAAATGTACTGGGAACGATCAACCCGATCGAAGAAATAATTTCACGAGCACATAAACAAAATATTCCGGTCCTGATTGACGGTGCTCAAAGTGCAGGGCATCATCCAGTCAATGTAACACGCATGGATGCCGACTTCTTCGTTTTCTCTGCTCACAAAATGTTTGGCCCACTGGGCACGGGTGTACTCTATTGCAAGGAGGAGCTAGCGGCGCAAGTGGACCCCATTAATTATGGAGGTGGGGGCATCAAAAATGTAGAATTTGAAAATACGGAGTTTCTTAGTTATCCAAAGAACCTCGAGGCTGGCACCCCCAACATTTCCGGAGTGATTGGCCTTGGCGCAGCCATCGATTTCATTCAGCAACTCGATTTGATAGAAACTTCAACTTACACAAAAACGCTTGCTGCCATTTTCAAAGAAAAAATAAAATCAATAGGCGACATCAAGTTGGTTGGTGATGCTAAACATTTCAGTAGCATCGTCTCATTTCAAGTTGATAATATCCACCCACATGATGTGGCCAGCTTCCTGGCAAACAACAACATCGCCGTACGAGCGGGGCATCATTGTGCACAGCCCTTGCTGGAATCCATGGGGGTTCCAGCAACGGTGAGAGCATCTTTCTCGATTTACAATACAAAAGAAGATGTTGACAAGACGGTGCTGGCACTTCTTGAACTGAAAAGGTTTTGGTCATGAACAACGACTTAAGAAAACTGTATTCCGAAATCATCAAAGGGCACAATGAAAACCCTTTTCATTTTGAAAAAATCAACAATGCCCAAAATACCGTCAAAGCGTACAACCCGATTTGTGGTGACCGGTTTGATCTCCATATTGACCATCATCAAAACAAAATTAGCGCTCTTCATTTTCATGGATTTGGCTGTGCCATCTCGAAAGCATCGACCTCAGTGCTAGCGAAGTCGTTGGAAGGAAAATCTTTTCCGGAAGCATTGGACATCTGCAATCGTTTTCTTCGGTTCATTGATCACGGATTAAAAAACAATGATTTAAATTTGCCAGAGGAGTTCAATGCATTTTCTGGCGTACATGATTTTCCAGAGCGCTATGACTGCGCCACACTTTCATGGAAGGAGATGAAATCCTTTATTGTAAGTTCTGGCACAACTTGAAGCACGCCAGAACTCTTAAAAACCACTAATATGAAAATCAATTTAATTGCTTACGGAATAGCCAAAGATATCTTATCAGCCAAACAACTTGAATTTGAGTTCTTGCCTGGCGATACCATTGCCTCTCTTAAGCTAAGACTCTTTGAGCAGCATCCGGATCTCTCCAAACTAAAATCCCTTTCTTTCGCCATTGGAGAGAACTACCAGGATGACTCATTCGTCCTCCATGAAGATGATGAGGTGGTGATTATTCCTCCGGTGAGCGGCGGGTGAGAATTAAAAATTGAATCCTGAATGTCCAACACCGAATCCTGAATATCGAAGTCGGATCCAACTTCGATATTCAGGATTCGGTGTTCAATATTCTTTATTCAGGTTATGAATCTCTAAAGCAATCAGCGATTGAATGCTACCGCTGTCTGTTTTTGTGTTCCAACATTTTCTAACCCTAGCTCTACAACATCGCCAGCTTTCAAAAACCTTAGCGGTTTGTGTCCTAATCCGACACCTTCGGGTGTGCCCGTAGCAATCACATCCCCTGGTAGTAAGGTCATAAACTGGCTTACATAACTCACCAAAAAAGCGATCTTAAAGACCATATCATTCGTATTCGACGACTGCATCTTCTCACCATTTACATTGAGCCAAAGTTTTAAGTTTTGTGGATCTCCAATGGCCGCTGGCGTCACCAGGTAAGGACCTAACGGTGCAAAGGTATCTGCACTTTTTCCCTTTGTCCACTGGCCTGTTCCTTCCAGTTGAAAGGAGCGCTCGCTGTAGTCGTTTATGAGTGTGAATCCGGCGATATAATTCATGGCACTATCCTCAGAAACGTACGAGGCCCTCCTGCCAATTACAATGGCAAGTTCCACTTCCCAATCAGTTTTGACTGAGTTTTTGGGAATGATGACATTATCGAATGGACCACAAAGGGAAGTCGTTGCTTTCATAAAAATGACCGGCTCTTTTGGTACAGGGCTTCCACCCTCCAACGCATGCTTTGCATAATTCAACCCGATGGCCACGATCTTCGAGGGATTTGCCACAGGGGCAGCAATTCTACCTTTAGGCGCCTCAGGACACTTCTTTGCATTGTCAACAAGCCATCGTTCCAGTCTCCGGATGCCGTTGGTAGAAAAAAAGTTTGAGTTGTAGTCCTCACCAAATTTTGAAACATCAATCATCTTACCATCTGGCAGCAATACGCCGGGCTTCTCATTGTTTTGGTTTCCAAACCTGAATAACTTCAACGATGGTTTATTGGATGCAGGCTGCGCGATACACAGTGTGAACGTCATCGTAGACATGCACAACAAAAGAAATACTTGTCTCATTGAATGATTGATTTTATGATAATACAAATTCTATTTTGTCAAGTTCATACTTGTCGCTGTTCCTTCCGGGAGCAATGGTTGAAAAAACAGCAGCAATAAAAGTTCACTAACCATTTTTCCAAATTACAGAACGGTCAATATCTGCGATGGATGTCCTTCCGGACAATGCCATCGCCATTTCAAATTCCTGCCTAAGAATCGTAAGCACTTTCGTCACGCCCTCAGCTCCGCCACTCGCGAGTCCAAAACAAATAGGCTTACCTACCATCACCGCATTGGCCCCCAAAGCAATGGCCTTTAGAACATCGGTGCCCCTTCGGATTCCTCCGTCCATGAGTACTGGGATTCTGCCATTCACTTTATCTGCAATGGAGGGAAGCACTTCAATTGTCGCTGGAACGGTATCCAGATTCCGACCACTGTGATTGGATACGATGATTCCGGCTGCTCCGGCCTTTACAGCTAGCTCCGCATCCTCCGGGCTCAATATTCCTTTCAACAGGATGGGCATCTTGGTGAATGTCTTAAACCATTCTATGTCCTTCCAAGTCACCGGTTTTTTTCCCACGACGGGCAATCCATTGTTAAAGTGGTTTGCGTCATACAAGTAAGGCACTTTCATTTCGGCAGGCAGCTTGAAATTTGCCTTTTGCTGTCGGTTTCTCGGACCATAGACCGGTGTATCGACAGTAACACAAAGTGCTTTGCAGCCAAATGCTTCTACTTTCTGAATCACATCCTTCGTAAAGTTCCTGTCATCTGCTACATAAAGCTGAAACCACAATGGCTGTGTCGCTACTTTTGCAATCTCTTCAATCGGCGTGGTGGTATACGAGCTGATACAATAGATGGCTGATGCGGCACTCGCTCCCCTTGCAGTAGCCAGTTCGCCCTCCGGATGCATCACTTTGTGATAAGCCGTGGGCGCAATCAGAATCGGATAAGGAAGTTCGGTTCCAAGCAAGGAAATTTTTGTGCTAATGCTGCTAACATCATTGAGTACCCGTGTCCGAATTTTTGTGTTGTCCAGGGCCTGCCGGTTCCACTTGACCGTAAATTCATCTGCCGCGCCACTGGCTACAAATTCATAAGCCATTTTGGTCATCTTACCCTCCGCCATCTTCTCAAAATCAAACAGGTTGGTAATCTCTGAAAGATCCCCAGTCTCAGCATTAACCGCGTTCTCTCCTAACGGCGACTCCGCCTCACCTGTCAACGGCAAAAAAGAAGCGCCTGCCAAAGCGCTCATCGATTTGAGGATATTTCTTCGTGAAAGTTCCATGAGTGAATTGTTTTGATGTAAGCTACAATTATTGAATGACTTTCACTGTCAACTTAAGGTGAAGGGCTTGTTTGATGGAATCAATAAAGCGTGAGTTTGCTGTCAACCTCATCACGCCATGCCATCAGCCCACCTTTCATGTTTATTAAATTGCTAAAGCCCTGAGATTGTAGTAACCGGATGGCTTGTGTGCTGCGCTGACCGCTCTTACAAAGGAACACCACAGGAATTTCTTTTTTTATGAGGCTAGCTTTTTCTGCAATCGAACTCAAGGGAAGATTCAAACCACCGATATTGATCAATTCATATTCAAATGGCTCCCTTACATCAATCACTTGAATTTTAGCACCCTCCTTCATGAGCTTATTCACTTCCAAGGGACTCATCGCTTTCAACGTCTCCTCAATGGAATGACGCGACGGATTACAAAAAGCCTCGTAATCAATGAGCTTGAGGATCGTCGGATGGGTACCTGAAACCGGATTATCGGGATTCGCCTTCAATTTCAAAAACCGGGTGGTGAAGTCAAGGCTGTCAAAGATCATCAATCTTCCACTCAACGTTGTTCCTATTCCCGCCAAAACCTTAATGGTCTCATTTGCCTGCATCGAACCGATGATGCCTGGCAATACACCCAAGACACCACCGACATTGCACGAAGGCA
>JAYVRH010000179.1:0-2189 GCA_043776495.1 Cyclobacteriaceae bacterium | reverse complement strand
CTAAATCGTCAATCGTCAATCGTAAATCTATTTCCTTTCACCTGAGACGGGTTCTGTCTTACTACTTAATACTTACGTCTTATGTCTACCATTAAGTCGCCCACGTCTTCCCTACCTCCGCCAACGGCAGACATCCGTGGTAAGCGCCTGGAACGGGTGCGTATTGAAGTATCTGGGTCGCTCCCACCTCTGACGTGAAGAATCCGGTTACCGTCAGTTCCTTCGTCATCAATATAAATGGTCGCTCTTTCAATTCACCTTTCTTTGTAGCATCAATGGCCTCATCATGAATTTTCTTGACATGCTCCTGTTGTTGGGCGGGGTCCAATTCAATGAACGAGTCTCCATAAGCCTTCTTCGCTTCTTCGTCAAATGACTGCAGGCCTGCAACGAAGCGGTCCTGGTCTTCTTTTTTATAACACTCCTTTAACATCTGATCTATAAAACCGGGAACGCCGGTATCTTTTGCGCCAGGCGTGTCAGTTTTGGGAATGATAATCTCAGCTACCTCACTCACAAGCTGCGCCTGGGGTTCCGTGAAGAACACAGGTTTGTAGGTAAGTTCGGGGGCAGCTTTGCACCCTTTCAAAATGCCCATCAGCACGGGTGCCGATACTGCATAACCAAGTACAAGTCCTGAGCGTCGTAGTGCTTCTCTTCTGTCCATATTCGTTAGATTTTAATCAGGTTATAAATTGCCCTTCTTTAGTTGGTCTACAGCGTAGTCTACTGCACGGGCAGTGAAGGCCATGTAGGTGAGCGATGGATTTACACAAGCAGCTGACACCATGAAAGAACCATCCGTGGAGAATACATTCTTGCAAGCATGCACTTGATTGAATTTATTAAGGACTGAGGTCTTTGGGTCTTTGCCCATGCGTGCTGTGCCCATTTCATGAATGCCAAGACCTGGCCCATAAGTACCGTTACGTGACTTGACGTTCTTCACGCCTGCCGCATCCAGCATTTCGGCTGCATCTTTCTCCATGTCTTTGCGCATCCTGATTTCATTCTCTTTGATCTCTACATCAAACGTCAATGTCGGTAACCCATACTTATCCTTTTTGTCTTTGTTAAGTGTTACCTGGTTCTCGTGATATGGGAGCATCTCTCCGAATCCACCCATGCCGATGGACCAAATCCCTGGAGCGGTCACAGCTTCCTTCAGGTCTTTTCCGATGCTATATTCGGCGACCATCCTCTGCCAGCCCTGACGATTTCCTCCACCCTGATATCCAAATCCACGCAGATACTCACGCTTGTCTTTACCTACATTCCGATACCTCGGAATGTAAATTCCATTGGCCCTTCGTCCAGAGGTGTATTTATCTTCCATGCCCACTACTTCTCCGCTTGCCCCAACGTTAAGATGATGGTCCATGATGTTACAGCCAAGTTCACCACTGTCATTTCCGAAACCATTGGGAAAACGGTTCGAGACTGAATTGAGCATGATCGAAGCAGAGCCAAAAGTTGAAGCGCAAAGAAAAATCACATTGGCATAAAATTCGGTCTGCTCACCTGTCTCAGCATCTTGAATTCTTACCCCAGTCGCCTTGCCTTTTTTCTCATCGTAAATCAACTCATGTACAATGGAGTTAGGGCGCAACGTCATGTTCCCGGTTTTCTCCGCCGCTACCAACGTAGAAGAAAGGCTGCTGAAGTAAGCCCCATAGGGACATCCTCTGCTGCACAAGTTTCTGTATTGACATGTTCCCCGCTGTGGGCTGTGTGCCAATGGAGACGTAAGATGGGCCACACGTCCTATGGTCAGCATCCGGCCAAATTTATCCATCATGGATTTTTTCAAATCCAACTCGACGCAATTTAATTCCATGGGTGGAAGAAATTGCCCATCCGGCAACTGTGACAATCCTTCAACCTGTCCGCTCACACCAATGTATTTTTCAACGTAGTCATACCAAGGTGCTATTTCATTGTACCTGATAGGCCAATCGATGGCGATTCCATCTTTTGCGTTAGCACCAAAATCCAAATCACCTAACCGATAACTCTGTCTCCCCCAAGTAATCGAGCGACCCCCCACGTGGTAGCCCCGCATCCAGTCGAAGCGCTTTGTTTCTGTATAAGGGTTTTCAAGATCGTTGACAAACCAATGCTTAGTAGATTGCCGTACTGTATAGCCAGTCCGGTTCTGCACACCTTGCTTCTGCAAATCTTCTTGTGTA
>JAYVRH010000178.1:0-2193 GCA_043776495.1 Cyclobacteriaceae bacterium | reverse complement strand
GAAGCCGGAACATTATCTTTATAGTTCAGCCAGGGATTATGCTTTTTTTCCAAAGGGTAACGCTTATCTTGAGATTGAGTTTGTTTGAAGCTGACTATGGCGCAGCGCGTGCCGGTGCGAATTACTTCCAAAACTTATTTCCTGGGTCTTTTAGGAATCAACTTCTGATTGCTGACGAGGAAGAAATTCACGGATCAAAAGCTAACGTTCATTCATAACAATCCTGTGGCGGGAGAGATTGTTTCGAAGCCGGAACATTATCTCTATAGTTCAGTCAGGGATTATGCTTTTTATCCAAAGGGAAACGGTTATTTTGAGATTGAGTTTGTTTGAAGCTTTAAAGGAAATTGTGGATAATGGATCTTGGAAGAAGATCAATGGGCACGCGCTTAAGCGCGCGCCATAGTTGGTGTCTTTATAGCAGTGCCCTGAACTATGCAGGCAAACCAGAGATTTTACTGGATGTTATGTTGTTGTATTGAAGATCGCGGTGGGGTCGCAGTCTGGAGACTGCTTTGCATATGTATGGCACAAGTGAGCCGCGCACACAGCCGGCGCACAACACTTGCGCCAGTGGTGGGTTAGTTTAGTTTATCAACTCTGTCACTTTAGTGTGATGATACTCACTTCAAACTATTTCTTAATTCTTTATTCGCTTCCATGCGATTGAGGGCGTTACTGAAAGCCCTTTTTTGAAATTCGAAAAAATCATCAACTTTTTTTACAATTTTCTTAAAGTCATCTCGATTTCGCAGGGTGGAAAGCAAGGGATCACTATGGAAAAGCCAGTGGTAATAGAATTTATAATGCAGTGCACTATCCAAACATTGCACGGCCTTGGTGCTATTTCCAAGGTAGGCATAATCAATTGCCATACCATAATAGGTGCCTCCGTGGTTATTCCAAGTCCCAATACTTCGTTTGCCTGTCAAGTGCTCAGACAATATCTTCAAATCTTCTTCGAAAAGAGCGTCCGCTTCTTTTTTCCGACCCATTTTGATATAAGCCATGCCAAGTCTGTGCCGGAATGGAACTGTTTGTGTTGAATCTTCAAACCTTGCCTCAATCTCAGGATACTTTGACCAGTACTTTGCAGCCTTTTCCAAATCATTGTTTAAATAGTGCAGCCAACCCTGAGTGTCAATAAGAGCTATATTCATTGGATTGATTTTTTCAACATGTTCCATCTCACGAATTGCTTTTTCATATTGACCGGTATTCTTGTAAAGATCAGACAATTCGAAATACGGTATAACCGAACCTGGACTTAGACTTTTCGCTTTATTTAACAACTTTTCTCTTGTGGTAACATCACCGATATAATAATAAGCATCATTTAACGCTAAATAATATTCAGCGTCCTTTAAGGAATATTTATTTTCATTTGCCTTTAAGACAAAGTGAGCCCCTTTTTCATCATTATCCCTTAATAGCTGGCGGCCATAAGATAATAGAACATCAGGATCATTTGGCGCAATTTTAAATGCATTATAAATATCTGACCTCGACTCGTTCAGTTTGCCTAAATAGAAGTGGATATCACTTTGAATTAAAAATCCGTCTGGTATTGATTGATCAAAAGAGGTCGCTTTTGAAGAAAAGTAAATAGTCGAATCTTGCCATGTCTTCTGGCTGACTCCAAATCTGCGCATGGCAAACCAAATCCTTGCCTTCAATGCATAAGCACGCGAAAAAGTTGAGTCCAATTGTAACGCCTGATTAATCAATCTCAGAGCATTCTCATTGGCAATTTTATCCCGATTGGTTAAATAGAACGCAAACGATTCACGCGCTTTCAGAAAATAATCATAGGCAGTAACATCCCCGGAAACTTCTGATTGAATGTTATTCTTTTCTTCAGTAGTGAGGCGTGCTTCCAATGCATTGGCTATTTTAATGGCGATCTCACTTTGCAATGCAAGAATATCCTTGAAATCTCGGTCATAGGTTTCTGACCAAAGGTGTACATCTGTTTTTGCGTCTATCAACTGAACTACGATCCTTACTTTATCACCCACACGTCTCACACTTCCTTCTAATATGTTCGCCACCCCCAAATCTTCACCAACCTGCGTGATAGACGGCTGCTTGCCCTTGTATTGAAGTGTTGACGTCCTTGATTTTACTCTGAGGTCAGCAATTTTAACAAGGTGATTAAGGATGTCCTCGGTAATGCCGTCGCTAAAATACTCT